>NZ_BORE01000023.1:0-77490 GCF_018333015.1 Bacillus sp. J14TS2
CCTTAATTCCCATTCTCCTTTTTTTTTTGCAAAGAGACGATATATAACTGAATATTCAGTTATATATCGTCTCTCGTAGAAAACAAATCACTTGACTTTATTATCGCTTTTTTATGCAACGCTAGTGCTTACGGGTAAGGTATTGATAATGAGCTATAGGGATGGGACGATGGCCTTGAAAGAGGAAAGTGACTGAAATATGAATAGGTCTTTTAAGGCTTCTCTGGAATCTATAGAGGAAATTTATTAGATAGTAAGGTACAATTTAGAATGGAAACATAAATTGAAAGGGGAATGAACATGACAGAGCGTAAAATAAAGTGGGGAATTATGGGTGCGGGGAATATCTCGCGGAAGTTTGCCTCAGATTTAGTGCAATCGGAAAATGCTGAACTATTGGCTGTTGCTTCAAGAACCGAGGGAAAGGCGGCTACCTTTGCAAGCGAATTCAATATTGCCCGTCCTTATGATAATTATGATCAATTTTTGCAAGATCAAGAGATTGAGATTGTTTATATTGGGACATTACATACTCAACATAAAGAATGTGCATTGCAATGTTTAAAGTCTGGTAAAGCAGTATTATGTGAGAAACCGTTTACGATGGATGCAGAAGAGGCTGAGGAATTAATTCAAGTGGCAAAAGAAAATAATACCTTTTTAATGGAAGCGATGTGGACACGTTATTTACCGGCTATTGTGAAAGCAAAGAAATGGTTAGAGGAAGGGAAAATTGGCGAAGTGCGAATGCTGACAGCTAATTTTGGCTTTAATGTGGGATGGAGCCCCAAGAGTCGCTTGTTAGATAAAGAACTAGGGGGCGGCGCAATGTTGGATGCTGGTATTTATCCAATTTCTTTCGCCTCATTCATTTTCGGTCAGCAACCATCGCAAATTAAAAGCAGTGCTCATATAGGAGAAACGGGTGTAGATGAACACTTTTCTGCTCTCTTCGAGTATCCAGATGGAAAAACAGCAATGCTAAACTCAGGAGTGCGGCTTAACTTAGCCAATGATGCGTATATTTATGGAACAGAAGGCTTTATCCGCCTTCCTAACTTCTTATTTGGAGATGGTGCCTATTTACACCAATCAGGTTCAGACGTAGTCGAATTTCAAGATGATCGAAAACTTCAAGGCTATCTTTTTGAAGCTGAAGAAGCGATGGCTTGTTTAAGAGCAGGGAAGCTTGAAAGCTCCACCATGCCTTTAGAAGAAACCCACGATATTATGAAAACAATGGATGCTCTTCGTAAGCAATGGGGCTTAGTATATTCATAATCAGCTAGATTTTTAAGAGGATGTTCAAAAAGACCGATAAAAGAGACATTGAATCCTGTGTCGAACGTCAAAGTCACCATAAACGGGCAGTCTGTCTCGAACTTTCGATATACGGGGCGCCAGCGCTTTTATCCCGCATTAACGGGCAGTAATACCCCCACCTCAAGGCTTTAGAGAATACGGAGAAGCATAGGTGGGGGATACACTGCCCGTAAAAGCTCGATTGGTTCGGGCCGACAGGAAGTTGGTCACAAAGGCGTTGCGACGTACAGGACGTACTAGTGCGGGCGAAACGACAGGATGTCGTGCTTTGAGCCTGCCGACAGGACGTCGCGAATTTAGCCTTTGATCTTCTGAAATCAGTGGGGATGAAAGAAAACCCCCACTGATTGAAGGTTCACTTTATCCGGTTTGGTTCTTTTTGATTGGGGGCGGCTGCAATTAGCGCCTCTTCGTACAAAGAAAGTGTTATAAAAAAGGTTGCGTTACAAAGTAGCCGCAGTTCAATAATGAAAAAATAGACCTGCCCTCCAAGTAAGGAGAGGCGAGGTCTATTTCTGTCTACACACGACACTAAGCAAATA
Source organism: Bacillus sp. J14TS2 (assembly GCF_018333015.1). Taxonomy (NCBI): domain Bacteria; kingdom Bacillati; phylum Bacillota; class Bacilli; order Caryophanales; family Bacillaceae; genus Bacillus; species Bacillus sp. J14TS2. Next base: position 1,866 of record NZ_BORE01000023.1, read on the forward strand.
TTAAAAGAGAGGTTTCAAATCATCCCACCTTATTCTCCAGTCCTCTAGAGGATGTGGATTTCAAGACTTTATCGAAGCTCCCATATTTTTCTTGGACGAATAAGAAGGCCACCCCTCCTAGAATACTAGGAATGGCAAATGCCATAAAGGCGCTTTGAGGGGCCACATTTGTCGCAAGTAAGAGACCAATGATAACAGGTGCTAATATTGCCCCGATCCGCCCAATGCCAACTGTTACACTAAGTCCTGTTGCGCGGATTTCACGTGGGTAAAATTCGGATATATATGGATTCACCAAATTTTGTGTGCCGCCTGTGCAAGCTCCGCCAAGAGCAATCAATCCATATAAAACGAGTGTATGTGATGTCATGCTCAGGAAAATAAAGCAAACTGCTCCGATTAAGAACATGAATAACAGTACTTTTCGATGGCCAAGTCGTTCGACAAAGATTCCACCAAGTAAGGATCCGCCAATTTGCCCAACGGCTAATACTAGGTTAAATGATAGACTCGATGTAATGCCAAAGCCCGATTCTTGCATGATTTTAGGCAGCCAAGTATTTAAACCGTAAATCATAAGCAGGCAGCTAAAGACAGCCAGCCAGAACGCTAATGTACTAACAAGACGACGATCGGAAAATAGCTTTTTCACTGGCAGTCCTTTTGCTTGTTCTTGAACAGTCGCATATTCAAAATCGTCTGTTGCCTGATAGTCGCCTTTTGGATTCACTTTGTTAAGAATGGTGGCAATTTTGCCTCCTTGTTTCCGAAGAATCGAATAGGATAAAGATTCAGGAAATTGTTTGAGGAAAAATGGCAAAGTAAGCAAAGGAATAATTCCCAACCAATAGAGAAATCTCCATCCAAGACTCTCCATGGCATACATGCCAATCAGAGAGGCCAAAATTCCACCGATTGAATAGCCACAATACATTAATGCAACCGTTAAAGCCCGATTCTTCTTCGGAGAATATTCAGTCATGATCGCAATAACAGCTGGCATCAAGCCACCCATCCCAAGAGCAGAAATAAAGCGCATAATAGTAAAAGTGGTTGCATTAGGTGCAAAACCAGCTAATAAAGAGAACAAGCTGAATAATCCCATACAAATTGCTAATATTTTTTTACGGCCGATTAGGTCAGAAAGGGACCCGAGAACAAAGGAGCCGATCATCATGCCTACTAATGAATAACTACCAATCGCTCCTGCTTCAACGGTCGTTAAGCCGAAGTCATCCATCATAAAAGGCAATCCAATTCCGTAGAGAGCGATGTCAAACCCATCAAAGGCAATGGCATAAAAGCACCATAAAAATACTAATAAATGAAATTTATTGAATTTACTTTCGGCGATAACTTGTGTAGTCTGAACAACGCGCATGTCAATCTCCTTTGTTATTTGTAATATTTCGAAAACAGAACGGAAAAATGTTGATTTCATAAATCAGAGCGAGAGGGAAGAACGGCATGTTTAGCACGTTCTTCCTCATCAAATTGTTTGTCACTATAATCTTTCTAGTTCGTAATTATTTCCAAACATCTTCGGCAAGCTCGACTACATAACGAAGCTTTTCCCATTGTTCCTCTTCGGTCAACAGATTGCCCTCTTCGGTTGAAGCAAATCCACATTGAGGACTTAGTGCTAGTTGGCTAAAATCAACAAATTGGGAAGCTTCTTCAATTCTTCTTATAATATCTTCTTTTGGTTCCAGCTTTCCGTGCTTCGAAGTGATCAACCCTAGAACAATATTTAAATCCGATCGATTGACAAAGCGCAACGGTTCAAAACCGCCTGAACGATCATTGTCATACTCTAGAAAGAACCCATCGATATTTAAATGGCCAAAGAGTCTTTCCGCCACAGGTTCATATCCTCCCGAAGAAATCCAGGTAGAACGGAAATTCCCACGGCAAATATGCATGGTTACATTTAAGTCGTCAGGACGGTCGGCTACCGCTTTGTTTAATGTATCAAGATACATGTTAATTAAGTATTCCGGATCTTTTCCTTTGGCGCGCAATTGCTCTTTTTGTTCCTCTGAACATAGGTATGCCCAAGCTGTATCGTCTAGCTGAAGATAACGGCAACCAGCATCATAAAAAGTTTGTATCCCTTTTTTATAAGCTTTTGCTAAATCATCAAAGAATTCTTCTTCATCTGGATAAACAGCAGGATCGATTTCTCCTCGAAAATGAAGCATACTTGGACTTGGAATGGCAAATTTTGCAACATGATTTCCAGCTGCCGTATGAAGAAATTTATAATCATCTAACATAGGGTGCTGAGAAAAATCTAATTTACTTGTAACTTTAATCGCACGTGATCTTGTTTGTTGTTGTTGAAATTGAATTCCGCTTCCTGCCCAATAGCCGTCAACCCCAACTAAATCCTCTAAGAAATCGAAATGCCACCAAGCTCTGCGGAATTCACCATCTGTTACGGCTTGAAGCCCGATCTCTTTTTGCTTCGCGACGATTCTCTTGATCTCAGTATCCTCAATCGCACGCAGTTGCTCTGGTGTAATTTCTCCAGAAGCTTTCTGTAATCGTGCGTTTTTAATTGTTTCCGTTCTTAATAAGCTACCAACCTGGTCGGCTCGGAAAATTGTTGTCGTCTTCGTTTGCATGAAAGTCCCTCTTTTCCTCTTAAATAAAAAAGTCTATTTGAACATCCTTTTAAATCGAATATATTGAATCTTATCATGGGAACGTATTATAGTGTAACTGAAAAAAGATATAGTTGGTTATAACTTAAGGCTATAATAGATAGAGGTAGTTCTTGCGGGATTCAAGGAATAAAATACAGTGTTGAATATGAGGGACGAAAGATGAATTTACAACAATTAAAATATGTGATTGAAATCGTTAGAAGCGGCTCTATGAACGAAGCAGCTCGGAAACTTTATATTTCACAGCCGAGCCTGTCAAAAGCAATCAAGAATCTTGAAGGGGAAATTGGGAAAACGATTTTTACTCGAACATCAACCGGTATTACCCTTTCGCCGGATGGGGCGGAGTTTCTTGGTTATGCAAGGCAAGTAGTGGAGCAAGTAGAGCTTTTAGAAAGTCGCTATTTTAATGCTGACCCATCACCACAACTTTTTTCGGTCTCGACACAGCATTATGCCTTTGCTGTAAATGCACTTGTCGAAATGATTAAGAGGCATGGTTCCGATAAATACCAATTTACCATGCGTGAGACGAGAACCTATGAAATTATAGAAGATGTTAAAACATTGCGTAGTGAAATTGGGATTTTATATGTCAGTTTGTTTAATGAAAAAGTGATGATGCAGCTGCTTAAGGAAGAGGGACTTGAATTTCATTTGCTCTTTAAGGCAACTCCTCATATTTTTGTAAGCTCACAAAATCCGCTGGCTGGCAGGTCATCGGTTACTTTGCAGGACCTAGAAGACTATCCGCGTCTTACTTTTGAGCAAGGAGAATATAACTCGTTTTATTACTCTGAGGAAATCTTTAGTACGATCCCCAGCAAAAAAAGCATTCAAGTAAGCGACCGCGCGACCTTATTTAATTTATTAATCGGACTGAATGGATATACGATCTCAACAGGCATCCTAAGCGCCGACCTTAATGGGTCCGATATCGTCTCCGTCCCACTAGAAGAAGGAGAAGTCATCTCCGTCGGTTGGATCGTCCACAAAAAAGCCCAACTCAGCCGCATGGCCAAGCTATACTTAGAAGAACTTGAACGAATTATTGGGTTTTATGTTTAGGGGGGCCTGTCCCCCGCTGTTGTAACGCATTAACGGATCGGGGGACAGTCCCCCCGTTTGCTATTTTTTTAATTCATAATAGATAAATTTTTTATCTGGTGATCTCCCCGCTTCTTTAAAACCGAATTTTAAGAAGAGGTTTGTACTAATGGCATTTTTTTCATCAATGCCAGCGTAAATAATTTCTACTTTTTGACCTATGATTGTTTCAGTATTGGTTATCAGGTCAGATAGAATGAGTGTCCCATAACCTTGGTTGATATGTTGAGGATGAATTGCCATTGGATTAATGCCTAAAACTAATCTTTCATGATCATCCTTGAAATAATTAAGAATAAAAAATGCAAGGATTTCATTCTCCATTTCCACGACTTTAAAGTAATTAGCAATATTTGATCCTTCAGACGGGTGCTCTTTATACCAAATATATTGTTGGGAGATAGGCTCATGAAAAAAGGCATATTTATTTATTAAATTGGCGTTATCGCTGAATGATGGCAATATCCAGGCGTCAATCTTTTTGTCAATTTTTATATCGTAATCTCTCCATTTCAAAATATCTACCTCCGTGTATTCGATTCTATCATTATATAATAGTTTTGAGGTTTTCAGATTATTTCATTTATACTGATTAGTATATGATGCTTAAAATAGGAGGAGCTTTGTGGACCGATTATTGCTAATCTTACCTTTGTTATTTGTCGTTCTGGTAGCTGGCTGTCAATCATCTTCTCAAATTGACCCGAAGGAATTGGAGCAGTATAAGGTAGAACAAATGGAAGATCAGGTGAAGCAGGGGGATTTTATATTTCGGCTAGTGAGTGAAAAAGAAGAGTACAGTAAAGATGAAGAAGTCAAGCTATATGGGGAGATAGAATATGTTGGAGAAAAAGGGGAAGTTTCGATCGTTCATTCTGCCTCCGCCATTTTGTTCCCAATCGATGAAAAGATACGCGGTTATCAGATTCATAGCAGCGTCAGAGAAATCGGTGTGACAACTAAGTTGAAGCAGGGAGAGCCTTATCGTGAAGCGTATGCAAAGAAAGCGGAGGTGTTTTCTGAAGAAGATCCATCCTATCATAAATTTATAGATCTCTTTTTGGAAGGTAAAGGATTCCCGACTGGCTATTATCAGGTAAATGGATACACTGATTTTTTTGCGAAGTTGGGAGAAGAGGGAGAGTATGTTAAGATTGAGGCGACTGTTGATTTTAAGGTACTAGAATGAAGGCTTAATGTTTTCCCTTTCTCGTTAAGTAGACTGACAGAAAGGGTATAGTTTGAGATTAAAAAGTCTAAAATACATAAAATTAGAAGGATGTTTTCATGAAGAAAATCGTTTTATTGTTAAGTATGGTATTGTTTTTAGTTATGGCAGGTTGTGCAAGTAATGCTATTCCGAAGGATGATGAAAAGAATGAAAATACAACAACTGAGGAGGAAAAGGGGAAAGGAAAAGGGGAAGATTCTGAAGGGAATGAAGAGGAAACCTCTAGTACACCGTTAGCCTCTATTGATGATTTCGAGAGTATATCGATTGATGAGTATGATCAAGACAATTGGATTCGTATTGAAACAGACAAGAATATGGAAAACCGTGCCTTTTTAGACGGAGATCAATTTTTTATTAATACAGAAAACAATGAAACTGTTGCTTATACTAAGGATATGAAGGAAATTTGGCATAGTGAAGTCCCTTACCCGTTTAGAAGGCCGAGTGTGAAGACAGATGACTACATTTTGGTCAATAACGAAACCGAAGAGGGAACAGAAGCATTCATCGAGGCTCTAGATAAAGAAACAGGAGACTCTGTCTATAAAATCAACCTGGATAAATATAATGATCTGAGTGATATTTATGTGATCGATGATGCCCTTTATTTTGCAGCGGGACTACGGTCAAAGCCTGATGATATGTTATTCTCGGATGAATTTACGCTATATAAATATAATGTAAAGGATGGCTCTCTTATTTGGGAACAAGAAATAGGTGCACTAAAGGAGAATTCTAAAGGTTCTTTGTTTCAGCTCGCTTTTCATGGTGATCTTGTCTATTATGTGAGCAATGAATTGCAACTAACCGCATTGCAAAAGGAGACAGGTGAAGAAGAGTGGACACAGGATTTACCTGATAATTTACGCTATTTCATTCCCATTGTTGCGGGAGATATTTTATATATTTTAGATGGAGATAGTGTGTTCCACAGCTATGATGCAACGACAGGGGAACCAGTAGATGAGTATGAATTTCCAGGAAGTATTATAGGACCAGTTGCCCCGTATCCCATTTTCAAAGATTCACTTGTGATCTACCAAAATATGGATTTTGATAGTGGAGACACGACCCTGATTGCAGCTGATATGGAGGCGGGAGAAGAAACCTGGTCCATTGACTTTGGCCAACACTTTATATTTGGTGCCTATCTTATGGAGGACACCTTATATCTTCTAACCCAAGAAGGCGGAGAAGACTCCTCTGCCCCAACAAAGGTACTAAAACTAGAACCCGAAACAGGTGAACTAATAGAAAACATCGAACTAAACGATAAAATGGCCAAAGCCGCTAACAATCAGTATCTCTATATGGAAAACTATATCAACGATGAATACTTAGCCCTCTTCTTCGAAAGAACAGCTTATTTTATTAAATAAAGTGGGGCCTGTCCCCCGCTGTTGTAACGCATTAACGGATTGGGGGACAGTCCCCGTACAATTAAAGAAGGAGTTTTGCGCTCTGTTGGTGAAACTAGTAAGTGAATGGATTAAAAGTCGCCAATGAAGAGAAGAGGGGCCTTGATGAAGACTAGAGGTAAGTTTATTCGTATGTTCAAGGTGTTGTCTTTGTTTTTTATTATATTTATGCAAATTTACTGGTATAAAGTAAGCAGGAAGTCTGAGGCGGATTGGGAAGATTTATGGGGGAGTATTGGGAGAAGATTTCGACGATTACTTTTTGAATTAGAGGGTTTGCTAATTAAGGTGGGGCAGATTATTAGTACCCGCGCAGATCTATTGCCACCAGCGTTTATTAAGGAAATAGAAGATCTTACAGACCATGTCCCCCCTTCTGCCTGGAAAGAAATTCGGGAGTCGCTCAAAGCTGAGTGGGGAAGTGATTATAGCGAATTGTTGCTTTCGATCGAAAAGGAGGCGATTGCTTCTGCGTCGATTGGAGAAGTGTATAGAGGTGTTCTAAAAGATGGCTCCACAGTGGCGATTAAAGTACAACGCCCTCATATACAATCCATTGTTCAGACCGACTTTCGTACGCTGAGCATCGTTATGTGGTTTGCTAGACATGTTGTCCCCTTTCCTAAAGGATTTATTAATCTGAAGGTCTTGTTTACAGAGTTAAAGCAAGTGATTGAGCGAGAACTCGACTTTTCCAAGGAGAAAGAAACGCTTCTTTACTTCAGGGATCGTTTTAAAGATCTTGATATTGTCCAAGTTCCGTTTGTTTATCCCGCCCTTTGTACACCTAAAGTGTTGGTGATGGAATGGGTCGACGGGGTGAAAATAACTGATTCCGAGGCTGTTGAAAGATTACCAATTACTCGTAAAGAATTGGCTCAGCGTCTCATCAAAGTATTTCTTCCACAATGGCTTGAGGCAGGGAAATTCCATGCTGATCCGCACCAAGGAAACGTTCTTGTATCCAAGGAGGGGCGGGTCATTTTACTGGACTTTGGTATGGTGGGGGAAATATCTAAAAATGACGCGGCTGCCTTTCAAAGCCTAATTGAAAGCTTCCTAGCCAAAAATTATACAAAAGCTGTTGATTGCCTAACTCGTTTAGGATTCTTACTCCCAGAAGCAGATACTAGGTTAATGGAAAAGGTTTTAGCCGAATGGATGACCTTCCAACCTGCGCAATTAACAGAAGTTGATTTGCTGGCACTGAAACTGGAATTGAACGATATGATTCAAGCGCTTCCCATTCAGGTTCCAACTCGCTTTGTTTTTCTAGGGCGTTCTTTTGTGACGATTGAAGGGATCATTGTTCATTTAACACCAGACGAAGAGCTTCTTGAATTGGCTAAGCCTGTTTTCATGGAATGGGTAATGCACGAAGGAAGTAAATGGTCCTTTATTTGGCAATGGTTTCAGGCACAGCCAGTATTCAAGATCTTTCATTCCATTAAGGAATTTTTAAAAGCACCACAAACATTCGAACGTTTGAAGGAAAATGAACAAAGAAGACAATTTCGATTTACGATCTATGAAAATCGTAAAAAACAGCTATTTCAGCTAACATTGCTTAGCCTATTAGGTATTCTTGTTGGAGCATACTTATCAAATCCGTTTATTTTAAAGTTTACAATTGCTCTATCAGTCATTTCGATTGCCGGATATACAATTAATAGTTATAAGCTAAAAAAATGGATAAAATACATGCAATAGGGGGCCTGTCCCCCGCTCTGGCAACGCGTTAACAAGGTGGGGGTCTGTCCCCGAAAGGTGTGAGTAAATGGAAATTCGTAATATATTTTGTATTGGTCGTAATTATGTTAATCACGCGGTGGAACTTGGGAATGCTGTGCCAGATCAACCGATGGTGTTTTCCAAGCCTGTGAATTCTTTAGTGTATGCGGATGGGCAGGAGATCGATTATCCAGGAGATCGCGGGGAGATTCATCATGAGCTTGAGGTTGTTTTATACATAGGGGAAGACATAGTGGATGAGGATGTACAGGTTGATAAAGTCGTGACGAAGATGGCGCTTGGGGTGGATTTGACCTTAAGAGATGTGCAATCTGAGTTGAAAAAGAAGGGGCATCCATGGCTTCTCGCAAAAGGATTTAAAAATGCGGCGATTGTAACGGATTTTTGGGATTTTCCTAGTGAGGATGCCTGTAGGAAAGAGAACTTCAGCTTGTTACGTGATGGGGAGGCCGCGCAAAAGGGTAATATAACGTCGATGATCTTCTCTTTTCAAACCATTTTAGCATATATTCAAGCAAACTTTGGTTTGAAAAAAGGAGATATCATATATACAGGAACTCCTGAAGGGGTCGGTCCCATTGCAGATGGTGAAAAATACGAATTGCAGTGGGGAGAGGAACGAAAAGGAAGTTTTACTGTTCATATGAGTTGAAAATCCCGCTTGTTTCAAACCATGCTTTCTGATAATCAAGCCTAAGATCCACAGATGGAACAAACCGTTAGGAAAATTCAGGTTCACCAAGGAAATGCCAATAGTAAAAAGCCCACTTTCTCCATCTTACTCATGAGAAAGCGGGCTTTTTTGCAGCCTAGGAAATAGCTAGTGGATAACTAGCCTGCATCGCGGTCGCCATCCAGCTCCAGCGCCTAGCCCGAGAAGCTAACAGGATGTGAGTTCATCGATGAAGACATGCGGACGTGGCGAACTTAGCCGATGTTCTGCTTAATAACCCTTCCTAGGTTCAGGAACATTTGCTTGTCGGAGGACAACAAGATGTTGGTCACAAACGGCGTAGCGACGTACAGGAGGTAGTGCGGACGAAGCGACAGGACATCGTGTTTGAGTCTGCCGCCAGGACGGAGCGATTTTAGCCTTTGAACCTCTGAAATCAATGGGGGATGAAAGAAAACCCCACTGATTGAAGGTTCACTTTATTCCACCACTTCAAGTAATCCGTGTTCTAGGCAGGTGTCGATTGATAAGGTTTTTGAATCCTTTTTGAAACGAATGATTAGGGTGTCATTTGAGCTTTGCTCAATTTCGCCTGGCCCAAATACGCGATGTTTGATTTTTAGTCCGGAAAGGAGTTTCGCGGGATCTCTGATCACATTAGGGTTATCGGGAATTCTCCCTTTCTGATTCTTATTTTGGGATATGGCTATTCTGCTAGATTGCTGTTGCTTTTCTTCTTTAGGATGAAGAATCCTTTTGACATCTAGTACAAATTTAGAAGGGCCGACCTTTTTTCCGAATCTCTTCTTATAAGTGAGCAGTTCCAATTCCCTCTTTGCTCTTGTCATGCCAACATAGAAAAGGCGCACAGCTTCTTCCATTTCTTCTCTTTTTCCTTCTTTGAGCAGCTCATCTTCAGCCTTGGTAGGGATGACTCCCTTGATTAAGTCGATCATATAGACCTTCTCAAATTCCAAGCCTTTGGAACTATGGAAGGTGGAAAGTGTGATGGCATTTTGCTGTTTATTATATTTGGATTTCTTCAATAAGGAATCCAGGTGATTTAACCGCTTTGCAAATTCAACCATTGTATTCGTTGATTTGGCGATCTCTTCCAGTGTATTCAGCACTTCTAATAAATAGTCGATGTTAAAGCCTAGCTGTTCTGACATTTTTCTGAGCACTTGTTCATAACCAAATTCTTCGCGAATAATCAGCATCACTTGAAAAGGTGTTTTCCCATGCATTTGTTGATAGTGTTTTTGGTAAGCTTTCACTTTTTCCAGTTGCCAATCTTTTAAATCGTCTAATTTGATTAAAAGATCAAAGACTGATTGATTGGTTGAGCGTTGAGTCAGTTGTTGGATTTGTGCCTTTTTTAGATAAAGATGAAACTTAGAATAAATTCGTGCAAAAATATCTACTCGAGTCACGTCATACGACAAGCGCATAAAGTTTAGTACATCTTCCACAACCCAATGACTGAAAAAGCGATTATTGGAATCCTTCATATAAAAAGGAATATGCGCTTGATCCAATGCATCCAGAAGTAAAATTGATGAAGCATTATTACGGTATAAAATTGCGATTTCGCGCAGATTCTCTTCTTTGCCAATCTGATCGACTAAATAGCTGGATTGGTATTGATAATTGTCTAATGCTTTCAATTTGATTGGCGTATAAGCTGCATTTTCAGTAAACATATTTTTGTTGTAACGATTTTTGTTTTGTTTAATAAACGTATTTGCAACACTAACGATGTCTTGGGAGGAACGATAATTTTGTACCATCATTAAAGTCTGGGCGTCTGGATACACCTTTTTAAAATCAAGTAAATATTGTGGCTCCGCAGCTCGCCAACGATAAATCGATTGGTCATCATCTGCCACGACGCATAGATTTTTGTGATTATCGACCAATTTTTCTATAAGCGCATGCTGAACGAGGGAGGTATCCTGACTTTCATCGGTCAGCACATAATCGTACTTTCGTTGATATTTAGCTAGTAAGGTATGCTCCTTTTCAAATGCCTGTTTGGCAATTGTCAGCATATCATCATAGTCGACAAGTAGTTGATCGGTTCCAGCCCTTTTAAAGCGTTCGTATTTTTCAAAAATCTGTAAGGCATGTGGAACATCACAGGAAATATTGGCCCATTTTCCCTTGGGAATTAGTTTGTTTTTAATCAGACTAATATATGTAAGCAATTCGTCCAACTGATCATCTGTTATAGCCTTGTGATTGAACGACTTAAATAAATCCCGTAAAAGCATTTTTTTATTGAATGGGCTAGGATCGGTTCCTTCAATGATCTGATACTGAATCTTCCTGTTATAGAAATACTCACGTACAACCTGAAAGGCAAGGCTATGAATCGTTGAAAACTCGACAGGGGGGAGTGTCGGAAAGAAACGTTGATAGCGTTCTTTCATATCTCGTGCGGAAGCATTACTGAAGGTCACCGCCTTGATGCGTGAAGGAGTTAACCCTATTACCTCAATTAAGTATCCTATTTTCATAATAAGAGTTGTCGTTTTTCCAGAACCAGGCGATGCTAGAAGCAGCAATGGCCCTTCTGTATTCAAAACCGCCCTTTTCTGAACATCATTCAGCGAAACCCCTAGTTCCTGTTTCTTTCTATTAAAAAATTCTTCCCCTACAAGCATCATGCAAAATCCTTTCTGTTGCTTTAGCTATTAATAGATTATTTTAACATACTGCCTAGGAGTCCATAAGGTGATGTCTACATTTTATATAATTTTGTAAATAAAAGTTTAATTCGAAAAACAATAGGTAATATAACCACTAGATGCGTTTAGCTAAATAAATAAGGAGAGTGTATATATGAATATCTTTGATATGTATGCAACATCTGGTTTCCTCCACGGTGTGCAAAACTTTGTTGTGGCCATTCTTGTATTACTAGTTGGCTGGCTGATTGCCAAAATAATTGCTGGTGGGGTGGAAAAGGCCCTCAAAAAGACGAAATTAGATGAAAAGCTTTATAGAAAGGTTCGACCTGGAGAGCCACCTGTCGATTCGAATAAAATTATCGGCAAAATTATTTATTATATTTTACTTGTCTTTGTTTTGATTTTGTTCTTTAATGTTTTAAATTTAAATATGATCGCAAACCCATTGACCGATTTAATTTCAACATTCTTAGCATTTATTCCTGCGGTCCTCAAGGCGGTTTTAATCCTTGCTTTGGCATTTGTGGTTGGCGCTCTTCTTCAATGGGCGATTGTACATGGAAGTAAAAAAATCCATGTGAACCATTTGCTTGTAAAAATAAAATTAGCCAATACCATCGAAAAAGCGGATGAATATTTAGCAACAATTGGAAAAGTGGCCTTTTATCTCATTCTACTAATCTTTATTCCTGGTGTTATGGATGCTTTAAATATTCAAGGAGTTTCGGAGCCATTTAGTGGCTTGTTGGCGACGATCTTAGCTTTTATTCCTAAATTCATTGCTGCAGCCATCATTTTTGCAGTAGGCTGGTTCCTAGCAAGAATTGTTAAAAATATTGTTGTGAATCTTTTACAAGCGGTTGGATCGGAGAAACTGGTTAGTAAGTTGAAAATGGGTAAGATCTTTGGGGATTCGGGTTTAGCTACCTTTATCGGTAACCTTGTCTTTATCCTGATCTTGATTCCAGTTACCATTACAGCACTTGAAAAATTGGACTTAACAGGCATCACTGAACCTGCGATCAGTATGTTACATGAAGTAATGAATATGATTCCGAATATCCTTATCGCTATTGCCTTAGTCTTTGTCGGAATTTGGTTAGGTAAATTCATTGGCGGATTTGTGAGTGACTTTTTAAGCCGTACTGGCTTTGATAACATGACGGCTAAACTGCAAATGGGTCAGACAAAAGCAGATACAACCAAAATGCAGGCTTCTACTGTAGTCGGATATATTGTGCAAGTATTGATCATCTTTTTCCTAACGATACAGGCTCTTTACTTAATTAAACTTGACTTCCTAGTTGGTATTGCAACTGCTATCACAGCTTATTTACCAAATGTATTGGCTGCAGTGCTCATTCTTGGTGTTGCTTTAATCTTGGCGAACATCGTTGAAAAAGTACTGATCAATTTGCTCCATGGCCCTGCAATTAAGATTTTGGCTGGATTTGCAAAATATGCGATTATTGCATTGTCTGTCTTTATGGCACTAACACAATTAGGCATTGCCACATCCATAGTCGCATCGGCATTTACCTTGATCCTTGGAGCCCTTGCTCTTGCCTTTGGTTTAGCCTTCGGTCTTGGCGGAAAGGAATTTGCTAGTAAATATTTACGTAAATTTGATGAAACCATTGAAGAAACGAAAGTAAAAAATGACAATGAGATGGAGTAATCAATAGAAGGATGTAAAATGGACGATCGAATCAGGGGAAAGCCCCTATTTGATCGTCTTTTTTTGCTTTATAAAATCTGGCAGGGAGATTCCGCACAATAAAAGTGAAAGGACCTCGGTCATGCCCGAAATGGGGAGAAAAGAGAAAAGGCGTAAGGGCGGCTGGCTTGGCCGTGTCCGAAATAGCGAAAAGCAAGAAAAAGCGTAATAGCGGGCGACCCTGGCCGTCTCCAAAATGCCGAGGAGAAAGGCTAAATCGTAAGGTCGTGTCGATTGAAGGTTCACCTTATTAATCGGTCTTATGCTCAATAATAAGATAAATGAATTGGCAAGTAATTCACATAGCCGGATTGTGAATCAATGGTTATAATAAGAGAATGATTGATTTTTGGGGGGAGAATGGCCTTGACCTGGGAGATCCTTAACATCATCGGCACACTAGCTTTTGCAATAAGTGGTGCACTGATAGCGATAGAAGAAGATTATGATATATTAGGTGTTTTTATCTTAGGGTACACAACAGCTTTTGGCGGTGGTTTGATTCGGAATCTCTTAATTGGGATCCCGATAGAAAATATATGGCAGCAAGATTTGTTATTTGCTGTTGCTTTTTTCGTGATATTGATTGTATTTATTTTCCCTAGTAAATGGATACATTTTTGGCAAAGATGGGTCGTCTTTTTTGATGCGATTGGTTTAGGGGCCTTCGCCATTCAAGGGGCTAGATATGCGGTTTCTATTGATGCACCACTTATTGCTGTGATTATTGCAGCCACCATAACTGGTGCGGGGGGCGGGATGCTTCGGGATGTATTTGCTGGCCGAAAACCGATGATTTTCCATTCAGATATTTACGCTTTATGGGCGGCATTAGCAGGTCTTTCTATTGGTTTAGGTTTGATCAAAAGTCCATCGGCGACTTATCTGTTACTGGCTTTCATTGTTCTGTTTAGAATGTTATCAGTCTACTATAAATGGAATTTACCCCGAAAAGGAAATTGGAATCGACTGCACAGGGTTCAAAGTAGTAATGCCAAAAGCAAAATGTGATTAAAAGGGGAAAGTATTTCCATGTTCGGAACCATATTCCCCCTTTTTTTTACTTTCTCTAAAAACCCCACTGATTTATCGTATTACTTTTTGTCTATTTGGTAATAATTTCTCAATAAATAAGCAACCCATTTACAATGAGGGTGATTGCGGATATTTTCGATTAACCCATGAATAATGACCAGCCCGAGAGAAGGTTTTGTTAATTCCTGTTTTAGCAAGAGTAAAGATTCCTTTTCAAGTGATTCTTCCATTTCACTAATCTTTTTCTCTATGACAGACTGCAGTTGTTCCTTGGTGATGTTAAGGCTTTTCCCGTGTTCAATTAAAAGTGTGTAATCTTGGGAAATAAACGGTTTCGTCATGTGCTTAGCTAATAAATTGGTCTTCTCTACAAGGGTTTGGGACAATAAGTGAAAATCTAATTGAATATTTTCAAATAAAAATAGCTCCGCATACATCTTCATAAAACTTTTTATACAGAAGATGAGGTCGTATTTCGTATCCTTAACTTCGTCACCGTATAATCGTTCAATCATCGATAAGATTGCCTTTTCGTGAAATTTATCATAATCATGCATTTTCACAATAAGTTCTTGGTTCACGGTTTGCATTTGTTCTTTCATAAAAATTCGCGCAAAGTTCATATGTTTATGAAAATATGTATGACATGTGTAGTAAAATTCATATAGAAGCTTATCTTCAGATGAGGTTTTGACCAAGTAGTCAATATCTGAAGTGATTTGCATCATAAAATGATCAATGAGTGTTAAAATCAATTCATCCTTGGATTTAAAAGAAAGATAAAAGGCTCCTTTAGAAATTCCACAATGATCGGTAATTTGTTGAACAGAAGTAGCTTCAAACCCCTGTTTTGCAAAAAGTTCTGACGCCTTTTCCATAATTAATTGTTTTTTTAGCATTCGAATGTTTCTCCTCTAACTTTTTTGTTGACAATTGACTAATTAGTCATTAGTATAGGTAATTAAGTTAGGAAAGTCAATTGGGGGTAGGTATTGTAGTGAAGGGTTTAGTCAATTTTGTCATAAAAAATAAATTAGCCGTATGGCTTCTGACGATTATTATTGTAGTCTTTGGTTTATATTCGGGAAGTCGCATGAAGACGGAGACCATTCCTGATATTTCGATTCCGTATTTAATGGTGATGGATGTCTATCCTGGGGCCACTCCGGAAAAGGTTATGGAAGAAGTGTCCATGCCTCTAGAAAAAAAGATAGAAAATCTAAAGAATGTGAAAGCTGTTTATTCCAACTCTTATTCTAACATGTCTAATATTCAAGTGGAATATGATTATGGAATTGATATGGACGAAGCGAATCGAGAATTAAGCTCCGCTTTAGATGATGTAACATTGCCGGATGGGGCAGAGGTCCCAGAAATTACGGCAATTAATATGAATATGATGCCTGTCGTAGCTCTTAGTGTGAGTAGCACAGAGGAAGACATTGTTGAGCTGACATCCACGGTTGAAGATATTATTCTGCCGAAAATTCAGAAGCTAGACGGTGTTGCTTCTGCATCGATCACAGGTCAGCACATTGAAGAAGTCGATCTAACATATGATGATGAAAAAATGGCTGAACTGGATATAACGGAAGACACTGTAAAAGATATGATACAAGCAAGTGATATGGCTGTTTCATTAGGACTGTATGAATTTGAAGAAGGTGAACAGGCTGTTGCGATAGACGGAAAATTCATGACCGTTGATGAATTGAAGGACATGTTAATTCCTGTTACACCTTCAGAAACGAATCCATCTCCATTTGTCAAACTTAGTGATATTGCCAAAGTGGAATTAGTTGGTAAGGTAGAATCGGTTTCACGTACAAATGGGGAAGATGCGATTGCCATTCAAGTGATTAAAGGGCAAGAAGCGAATACTGTTGATGTTGTAAATGAAGTGAAGAAATTAGTCAAAGAGGAAGAGAAGAATATTGACGGTCTTGTTATGGACGTTTCACTTGACCAAGGAGAGCCAATTGAAGATTCAGTTGCAACCATGATCGAAAAGGCTCTATTTGGTGGACTGATCGCCATCTTGATTATCCTTCTATTCCTGCGTGATTTTAAATCGACGATTATATCGGTTGTATCGATTCCAGTCTCGATTTTCATGGCTTTATTATTATTACACTGGTTGGATATTACCCTAAACCTTATGACCCTAGGGGCTATAACGGTAGCAATTGGGCGGGTGATTGATGACTCGATTGTTGTTGTGGAGAATATTTATCGGCGACTTCACTTGAAAAATGAGAAGTTAACAGGACGTGCATTGATTAGAGAGGCAACGATTGAAATGTTTAAACCGATTATGTCCTCCACATTAGTTACGGTTGCCGTATTTGCGCCTCTAGTTTTTGTAGGAGGAATGGTTGGGGAACTATTCGTACCATTTGCCTTAACGATGGCATTTGCGCTTGGTGCTTCTTTAATCGTGGCGATCACGATCGTGCCTGCTTTATCTCATTTCTTATTTAGGAAAAAGATATACGGAAAGAAGACGGAAAGTCACCATAAAGAGGTTGGTAAACTAGCGAACGGCTATAAGAAAGCTCTTGAATGGACACTGAATCACAAGGCGATTACATCGATCATTTCGATTATCTTATTAATCGGTAGTTTGACATTAACGCCTCTGATTGGATTTAGTTTCTTAGGTAGTGATGAAGAGAAAGTAATGTATTTAACCTATACACCTGCAACAGGAGAATTGGAAGAAGATACGTTAGAGAATGTAGGAAAAGTGGAAGAAGAGTTATTAAAACGGGATGATATTGATATTTTACAATTATCGATTACCGAGAGTGGCGATTCCATGTCCGCTATGATGGGCGGGGGAGCTGGTGGTGCGCTAATGTACCTTATCTTTGATCCCGATATGGATAACTTCCAAGAAGTCCGCAAAGAAATTGAAAACTATGTGTTTGACATTGGTCAATCCGGCGAGTGGAAGAGCCAAGATTTCTCCTCCATGGGAATGTCTACCAATGAAATTAGTTACTCACTCTATAGTGAAAATCTTGATAGGCTAAATGAATCTGTAGGCCTGCTAGAAGACGTGATGAACGAAAATGATGGCATTGAAGATGTTACTTCCGATGCGGAAGATCCTTATGTTGAATATACTTTTAAAGTAGAGCAAGATGAATTATTGCAATATGGTTTAACAGCTGGCCAACTTGTGATGCTGTTAAATCCAAGCTCACAAGAAGAGGTTTTAACAACCATTGAAAAAGATGGAAATGAAGTGAAAGTCATTGTTCAACAAGAGCAAGAAGAACAACCTGAATCCATTGATGAGCTTCTGGACAAACCTGTAGAAACTGCGGTTGGCACAACAATGCCCTTATCAGAACTTGTGGAAGTGGAAGAAGGCACAACTTTAAATACACTTGCACGTAGTAAAGGTGAATACTACGCAACTGTATCCGGGACGATCCTTGGGGATGATATTTCAAAAGCTACATCTGAAGTCGATAAAGCGATTGATGATTTAGATTTACCGAAAGGTGTCACAGTGGATGTTGGTGGTGTAGCTGCAGATATGACAGAGACCTTTACTCAATTAGGAGTAGCGATGCTTGCTGCGATTGCAATTGTCTACTTTATTCTCGTGGTGACATTTGGAGAGGGAGTTGCACCATTCTCAATCCTATTCTCATTACCATTTGCGGTGATTGGTTCATTTGTTGGTTTGTATATCGCAGGTGAAACGATCTCGGTATCCGTGATGATGGGGCTATTGATGCTTATTGGAATTGTCGTGACCAATGCGATTGTATTAGTCGATCGTATTGTCCGGATGGAACGTGATGGTATGGGTATGCGTGAAGCGATCTTAGAAGCGGGGGCTACACGTCTTCGACCAATCCTAATGACGGCAATTGCGACCATAGGTGCATTAATTCCATTGGCTGTCGGTGCAGAAGGTGGAGGCGGCTTTATTTCGAAAGGCCTAGCCATTTCCGTTATTGGTGGTCTAGCAAGCTCTACCCTGCTAACATTGATCATTGTACCGATCGTGTATGAGATCTTGTCCAAGTTGTTTAAGAAAAACCGGAAAGAGATTGAAGAGAATTAATTAATAGGGAACAGTCCTGTAAGGTGGTGTGACATCTTGCAGGGCTGTTTTTTTTGTAAAAAGTGAAACTTCTATCAGTGGGGTTATTTTCATCCTACTGATTCCAGAAGATTAAAGGCTAAGATCGTAACATCCTGTCTTTTCGTCTGAACTAGTACATTGCAACGCTTTTATGCTGCTTCCAGCAGGGCCGAACCTATGAGCCTTGAGGTGAGGGATACTGTCCGATAATCCGGAATAAAAAACACCCCCTTGTGGATCTCTGTTATTTTGCTTTTTTCAAATAGTCGTCCTATACTAGTTGTGAATAATGGCATATCGTTATCTCTTTCGGAATTTTTAGATCGTGTCCTATTAACTATAGAATCTTTTCTTTGTAAATAATAACTTTGTATACGAGGCAAAATAGGGGTGTGTTATGAGTAAACCGACTTTCAAGGATATAGCAAGGGTAGCTGGGGTATCCCATGGTACTGTTTCAAATGTTTTAAATGGAAAAGGAAATGTCAGTGTAAAGAAAATTCAAATGGTAGAAGCAGCAGCTAAAAAATTAGGTTATAAAATAAATTATACAGCTAAGACGTTACGGTCAGGCTCTACAAATGCAGTGGCAATCATTCTACCAAGTATAAAACTAGAGGAATATGCGCTAATGTATGAAGGATTAGATAAAACCTTAACGAAACTTGGATATCGCACACATTTATACTCGACCTACGATTTACAGCATAATGAAAATCTTATTTTAAAAGAGATTGCTGCTGAACGGATGACAGGAGTTGTAACTGTTTCTTGCTTAGACGATGCGACTAGTTACTATCAAGAGTTAGATATCGTAAAGGAACATATTGTATTTGTAAATAGAAGGGTGGCGCATGCAGAGAAATTCATAGGGTTTGACTTTGATTTGGCAGGAAAGGAAATTTCAGACTACCTTAAAACGAAAGAATATCATTCAATTGGAATCTTCTCAGATCAAATACGATTTAGTAATGAAAAGCAATTTGTAGATCGGTTGAAAGAAGGACTGTGTGAGCAAAAACAAGTAAAAATCATACATTCAACCCTTAATCAAACGTACAGCAAAGTATTTGACTTTTTCCAAGAACGACCATTTGATATTATTGTCACAACAAGTTTAAGCAAAGGAAACATATTAAAGAAGGCCTATTTATGGGGTTCTACCCAAAAAATGCCAAAAATATTATGTCTTGCTCCAACCCAGTTAAATTTTGACGAAAGTATTGAATTCTATCAATTGAATTTTCATTTTTTTGGCAGCAAAATTGCAGAATTATTAATTAACCAAGTAAATGGTAAAGAAGATATTAATCCTACTAGTTTATTTAAAAATAATGGGTTAAACAAATTCGGGGATTATCTTGATCGTGAACTTTATAAGAGTACTTTGAACTTTTTGACGATTCCAAGTCCCACAACAGATGCAATGAGTAAAATAATCCCTTACTTTAAGAAGAAAACAGGGATAGAGATAAAATTAACGATAAAACCATATGAAGAAATCTACAAGACTCTCTCTGATCCCGAAAAATATAACCACTATGATATTATCAGGATGGATATGGCTTGGCTTTCTTGGTTCGGTAAAGACGTATTTTCTCCATTAAATGGAATAGACCAAAATTTTGATCAAATATTAAATGGTTATCCAACGTATATTAAAAGGAATTATTCGGAAATAGATAAGGTTGCTTATGCTCTGCCATTTGATTCTAGTGTGCAGATGCTGTTTTATCGTAAAGACCTATTTGAGGATCAGAAGATTAAACGTATATATTTTGAAAAATATAAAAGGGATTTGCTCCCCCCTAAGGATTTTAGTGCTTTTAATGAAATGCTGTCTTTCTATACGAGTTCTTATTTTGAAAATACCTCGATAAAGTATGGTACTAGCGTTATTTTGGGAAGATCTGAGATTATGGCAGCGGAATTTTTGACAAGATATTATGCTGAGAAAGGAACTTTAATCAATAAACAAGGCCAAATTTGTTTAGATCCTACTATAGCCAAAAGGGCTTTGCAAAACTATATCGAAACGGTTAATCTTTCACAAAAGTTAGATACAAATTGGTGGGGAGAAGCTGTAACAAGTTTTGCCAATGGTGAAACGGCGATGACGATCGGTTTTGCTAATCACGTTTCTAGAATCGCTCATAGTGATATTGGCTCATTGATTGGGTATGCTGCTGTACCTGGGAATAAGCCGCTTCTAGGCGGTGGGGTTGTTGGGATTACCAAGCAAAGTAAGAATAAACGTGCAGCGATTAATTTTCTAAATTGGATCAATGAGATCGAAACGGCTGAGCAGATTACACTATTGGGCGGTACGTCTTCCAATCAAATGGTATATGAGAACCAAACAATTCGTATGTTATATCCTTGGCTGGAAGGGATGAACGAGGCGAATGATGATGGCATTAGGGACACTAAAGATAAGACCGGAAGAAGGCTAAATACAAGGAGTATTGAACAAATCATTGGAAAAGCGATCCATGAGGTATTAGTTGGTAACGTAGATATAGATAAAGGCATTCAGCAACTTAACAGACAGCTGTTAGATGCGCAAGGTACTTTAATTAAAGTGTAAAAATATGGTAAAAAGCAAAAGCGATCTCTTTTTTAAAAAAGGAGGTCGCTTTTGCTTTTTAAAAAGTCTTTTATTCAATTTTTCTAGTCTGGATCCTTATAATTATTTTTGAAAGCGGTTGACAATAATTTCGGCTTTGAATATAATGAAGTCGAAATTGACACGTTCCAAAATGCGGAGGGGTGTAATAGAAATAAAATTAAAATGATGTTGATCAGTTGATATAAGTGAAGAGGAAATTAGAAAGGACGAAAGCGAGTGAAGGATCAAAAGGCCTGATATAAAAACGAAAGAGAGGGATTTGATTATGAAAAAAGTATATTTTTTGTTATTTGCTTTCATTCTTTTACTGGCTGCCTGTAATAAGGAAGACAAAACAAACGAAATAACCACTGATGAAAACTTTAACGAAACGGGTATGCCGATTGTGGAAGAATCTATTACTCTAGAGTTTATGGCAAGAAAAAGTGATGCTGATAATTATGATGAGGTCTTAATCTGGAAGGAATATGAAAAGATGACAGGGATCCATATTGATTGGAGTCTGGTTCCAAGTTCAGGTTGGACGGAGAAACGGAATTTAGCATTGTCTAGTGGAGATTATAAGGATGTGTTTTATACGGCGGACCTTTCGAGTGCTGATTTAAGTGAATATGGTAGTCAAGGGATGTTCTTGAAGCTGAATGATTTAATCGAACAGTATATGCCTAATTTAACAGCGATCCTTAAGGAGTATCCCGAAATTGAGAAGGGGTTATATGATGCCGATGGTAATATCTATTCCCTCCCTGGTTTATATGAGCCTGATTTTTGGTCCGTTATTTCCGGACACAAGCTTTGGGTGAGAGAGGATTGGCTAGAGAAATTAGGGATGGATGTTCCAGAAACAACAGATGATTTTTATGATTATTTAACAGCAGTAAAAGAAACAGACTTAATCGGAAATGGTAAAAATGAAGAAATTCCATTTGGAAGCTATAGTCTGGATGGATTAAAGGGTTGGATGCGCGGATCATTTGGACTTGCAAATAGAGGAAGTAGTCATACCTTTGTAGATTTCGATCCAGAGTCGGATGGCTTACGGTTTATTCCTACAACAGATCGTTATAAAGAGATGCTTGAATATATGCATAAACTTTATGATGAAGGATTAATTCAGGAAAATATATTCTCTTCAGCAAATGACAACAATTCAAGCTATGCAAACGGAACAAATGGATTGCATGGAAGTACAGTATTCGTAAATACTGAAGCCATTTATGGAGAAGAAGAAGGGTCTAAATTTATTGGAATTGCTCCATTGGAGGGGCCGCATGGCGATCGAATGGTTTCCACTCAACGCTCTCCAATTGCAGCAAAAGGAGCCTTTGTTATTACAGATAAAAATGAACATGTGCCGGAAACATTAAGATGGCTAGATTATTTTTATAGTGATGAGGGTGCAAAATTTTTCTTTATGGGGATAGAAGGAGAAACGTATGAGGAAAATGAAGACGGTAAATTGGAATTTGTAGATAAAATAAAAAATAGCCCAGATGGATTAACTATGGAACAAGAACTTTCCAAATACGTCACCTACTTAGGTGGTGGATATCCAGGTATTATGAAAGAGCAATTCTTTGATGGAGCTGAAAGTATTCCGTCTTCATTAGCTGCTGCCGAAGAAATGAAACCATATATGCTTGAGGAAGTATGGCCAGAATTTTCCTACACAAGTGAAGAATATAAGAAGAGATCTACTTTAGCTGCTGATATAGAGAAGTATGTAAAAGAAATGGAAGATAAGTTTATATCAGGAAGTGAATCTTTTGAGAATTGGGATAAATATGTTAACACAATTGAAAAGATGAATTTAGAAGAGTATATGGAAATTGAAAATACTGCTTATGAGAGATACAAAGAATCATAGAAGAGGGGCCGGTCTCCTGGCTCTCTCACTGGTACATTGTAATATATTACTGATTTGGTTCAATAGAAAGTGAGTAGATAAAAACATGATAAAGGAATTTATGCAAATAAATAATTTATTAATAGAAAAGCTAAAAAATGAGCCTTTTCTCATTGTCGCCCATAGAGGGACTGCCCTAGGCAATATTATTGAGAATACGATCCCTTCCCTAGTTGCAGCATGTCAATCGGGGGCAGATATCGTTGAAATTGATGTTGTTCAGTCAACTGATGGTCAATTCTATCTATTCCATGATGGGAATGAGAGCAGACTGTTAGGGGAGAAAAGGAATATTAAACAGCTTTCGTCGGGTGAGATTGAGACATTGCACTATTATAATTCGATTCGCCATAAAATTAATTATCAAGTAGAGAAGTTAGAGGAACTATTAAAATATGTAGGAGGAACAGATTATTTAATTAATATCGATCGGTCGTGGGCATATTGGGATAGATTGTTACCATATCTCGATTCATTTAATTTAGAAAATCAGATTCTATTAAAATCTCCTGTTAAAGATTTGTATTTACAGCAACTTGAAGAACATCCAACGAAGTATATGTACTTCCCAATTGTAAAAAGTCTAGAAGATCTAGAGATCATACGAGAATTTAAAAATGTAAATATAGTTGGAGTAGAAATCATTGCCGAAAACCAAGACTCGCCGTTTTTTCAGGATGAACTTATAGAAAGCTTAAGAAATGAGTATCACTTTGTTTTTGCAAATGCTATTCGGTTAGATGATAAAGAAGTCTTGTTTGGTGAGCTAGATGATGATCTATCGATTTTAAAAGGGCCTAAGTATGGGTGGAAGCAAATTGTAGATAAAGGATGTAATGTGCTACAGACAGACTGGACAAGCTTGTTGGATCAATATCGACAAAAAGAGCGAAAGGCTTTATCCCGCATTAACGGGAAGTAAGTCCTGCATTTCGAGACACGGACATTCGCCCATAATAAGTCTTGTATTATGGGCGTTGAATAATCAGCTGGGCGCACCTTAACTAATTAATTCGGAGGGTCAACGATGAAAAACAGAAAAGTTATATTCTTTTTAATGATGTCATTGATGTTAGTTTTAGCCGCATGCAGTGGCAAGAAGTCTTCTAGTCCTGAAACACCTGAAATAAGTGAGGACGCATTGGAAAATGTAAATGAATCAGGAATGCCGATTGTGAATGAGCCAATTACATTGAAATTTATGGCAGGAAAGCCGCCTACCACAGCCGATGATTATAATGAGGTGCTGATTTGGAAGGAATATGAAGAGATGACGAATGTTCATATTGATTGGGAACTCGTCCCATTTGAAGCTAGAGGAGAAAAGCGAAACCTAGCTCTTGCTGGTGGAAAACTGCCTGATGTTTTCTATACGATGGCGCTCCCTAATTCTGACCTTTTGAAATATGGAGAACAAGGGATTTTTGTGAGATTAAATGATTTAATTGAGGAATACATGCCGAACTTGACTGAACAGTTAGAGAAATATCCTGAAATAAGAAAGGGTGCTACTTTTCCCGATGGGAATATCTATGCAATTCCAACGATCTATGACCCGGAGTTTACTTCACTTATTTTGGGAGACAAACCTTGGATTCGCAAGGATTGGCTTGAGCAGTTGGATATGGATATGCCGGAAACGATCGATGATTTTTATGATTATTTAAAGGCAGTGAAAGAAACGGATTTAAATGGAAATGGAAAGCAAGATGAAATTCCTTATGGTGGAGTGAATATCTCAAACCTTAGACAGGCATTAAATGGTGCTTTTGGGATTGGAAATAAAGGTGTTAAGCATGCTTACTTGGATGAGGATCCGGAAACAGACGACCTGCGTTTTTACCCGATTTCCGATAGCTATAAAGAACTTTTGGAGTATTTAAATAAGCTATATTCGGAAGGGCTTATTGCTAAAAATATTTATACAATTGATGACAACCAAAGCTATAGCGAAGGAACAGAGGGTCTTTACGGAAGCACGGTTATTTCAAGCACGGAAACGATTTATGGGAAGAAAATGGGCAGTAATTTTGTGGGGATGCCAGCACTAGAAGGTCCTGGTGGGAAAACGTACAATAAAGCCACTTCTTCATTAGCCCATATGGGGGCATTTGTAGTGACGAGTGAAAATGAGAATATCCCTGCAACCCTAAGATGGTTGGATCATTTCTATAGTGAAGAGGGGGCGGAATTATTCTTTATGGGAATTGAAGGCGAGACCTTCGAACGTGATGAAGACGGCAATGCTCAATATCTAGATGAAATTACCGATAGCCCTGATGGATTATCAATGGAGCAAAAATTGTCTGATTATATCACTTGGCTTGGAGGCGGTTACCCAGGAATCGTGAAGCAAGAAACGTTCCAAGGAGCGGAAGGCTTGGAATCTTCCATTGAAGCCGCAGAGAAATTGGAACCGAATATGCTGGATGAAATCTGGCCTAGTTTTACCTATACAGTAGAAGAAAGTAATAAATTATCTGGCTTGGAAGCGGATATCCATAAATATGTAAACGAAATGCAAGATAAATTCATTACAGGAACCGAGTCTTTTTCAAAATGGGACGATTATATTAAAGAGATTGAGAAAATGGGCTTAGACCAATATATGGACATCCAAGAGGAAGCATATAAGCGGTATAAAAACAATTAATAGTTTGAAATCAACAGGGGGATAAGGTTGCCTCAACACTTATCCCCCTGTTGATACAAAGGAGGCTCCTTTATGAATACGAAGCATGCAGAGGTTGAACATAAAATCGTCATGCCTGGAAGTCGTTTTTCGCGCATCCGCAAAAACTTCCTTAAAAGCTGGCAATTATATACCTTTCTATTACCAGCCCTGACTTTTTTTATCGTTTTCCACTATATCCCGATGTATGGGGTCCAAATTGCCTTTAAGGACTTTTTTGCGACGATGGGGATTAACGGAAGTCCATGGGTAGGCTTTGAGCATTTTGAACGTTTCTTTAATTCCTATTACTTTTGGCGGTTATTGAAAAACACCTTAATTATCAGCCTCTATCAATTATGTCTATTTCCACTGCCCGTCATTTTCGCTTTAATGCTAAATGAGCTCCGCAATGGGGCCTTTAAAAAGTGGACGCAAACATTAACCTATGCCCCCCACTTTATTTCTGTGGTTGTCGTGGTGGGGATGATTATTGCCTTTTTAGATCCAACGACCGGGATTGTCAATCATTTGATTGAGAAATTAGGGGGGAGCTCTGTTCAATTCCTGACAAGTCCAGATTGGTTCAGGCATATCTATGTGTGGTCTGGTGAGTGGCAAGGACTTGGCTGGGGATCGATTATTTATTTGGCGGCGCTTGCAGGGGTGAATCCGGAACTTCTAGAAGCAGCGAAGGTGGATGGAGCAACAAGACTCCAACGGATTATCCACATCAATATTCCAGCCATTTTACCAACGATTGTGATTCTCTTTATTTTGAATATCGGGAAATTTATGTCGGTTGGATTTGAGAAAGTGTTGCTTTTGCAAAACTCTTTGAACTCGGAAACATCCGATATTATTCAAACATTTGTCTATGAAACAGGTTTATTGGAAGGACAATATAGTTTCGCTGCGGCGGTTGGTTTATTCGACTCGGTCATTAATATTATTCTGCTTGTGACAGTCAATCAAATTGCGAAAAAAGTCAGCGATAACAGCTTATGGTAAAGGAGGGGAGCAACAATGAAGAATAGGAATGTATCAGATAAAACCTTTGATTTGATTAATAAAATTCTGGTCGTATTTCTGACAGTAGTCATTGTGTATCCGCTTATTTTTGTGATCAGTGCCTCAATTAGTGATCCGGCAGCGGTAAGTACAGGGAAAATGTGGCTGTGGCCGGTCGATATCACCTTTGCGGGCTATCAACGGGTCTTTCAAAATGACGCGATTTGGCTGGGATATCGGAATACGATTTTTTATACGATTATCGGGACTATCATTCACCTAATTGTGTTATTGCCTTGTGCCTACGCCTTATCGAGAAAAGAAGTGATGGGGAAAAAATATATACTGTGGATCATCCTGTTTACGATGATGTTTAATGGGGGATTAATCCCGACGTATCTCGTCATTAAAACCTTGGGGATGGTGGACACGATTTGGGCGATTGTGATCCCAGGTGTGGTTGGAGCATGGTCGATTCTTGTGGCACGAACATTCTTTCAACAAACCATTCCCGATCAGTTAGTGGAAGCTGCTAAAATTGATGGGGCTTCGGACTACTACATCTTCGGAAAAGTAGTGATTCCCCTCTCGATGCCCATTATTGCGGTAATGGCTTTATTCCATGCGGTCAGTTTATGGAATCAATATTTTACCGCTTTAATCTATCTTTCAGACGAAAAGTTGTATCCATTGCAGCTGATTCTACGGCAGATATTAGTGGTCGCACAAATTAGCCAAGAAGGTGGCGGGGGACCAGGAGAAATCGAATCTCTGGTCGAACAGGTGAAAACCGCCAGCTTAGTGAAATATGCGGTCATTATGGTCTCTTCCTTACCGCTGTTAATCGTTTATCCATTCCTTCAACGTTTCTTTGTACAAGGGGTATTGATTGGATCGGTGAAAGAGTAAATGAAGGCAAATTTAAAAGGACTTTTAAACAAAAAAATGAATGTGAAATTTCCATTCATGACAGTAGCACTTTAATGGGTTTTCTGCTTTCGCATTGTTTGTTAACTCTGTATTTAATGAGTTCCAAAAAAGACATGAAGGGTAAGCTTGCATGAATATAAGTTGATGCAATGTTCAATAAGTATTTTTGAATACTTGAATCCAATAGCTGAAAGGAGAGAAGTTGTTTATGGATCATCAAAAACATAACAATGAGAAAGCGGTTAAAATCGAGAGGAATAAAAAAGAGGAGGAAGTTATAGAAAAGGATGGAAATATTAGCAGAAGAAAGCTGCTTGCATATATGGGGTTGACAAGTGCCGTAGTTGTTTCAGGTGGATTGTTAAGCACGCTTGATAAGGCCTTCGCTGCAGACGGGAATACGGAGAAAAAGGAGAAGGGAAGTAAAACTCCTACCAATGATGATGCTGATCCGGATGCTGATCAGATTGTCTATCGCTATTCTAAAGATTCGTCTCAACGATTGGTTGGTGATAAACTACGTGAATTAATCAGTGTGAAGGATTTTGGGGCGAAGGGCGACGGAAAAGCAGATGATCAACCTGCCATACAACAAGCATTGGATTATGCTAAACAGTTAGGAGGAGCCGTTGTGTACGTTCCATTAGGAACATACAAACTAGGCGATCATCTGAGTATATACTCGAAGACACATCTGATTTGTGCCCATTCAACCGTTCTCCTTCGTTATGGTGGATATATGCTATTGAATGGAAGCAGATCAGAAGAATATGAGGGCTACGAAGGGAACGGAGATATTGTTATTGAGGGTGGTATATGGGATGCTAGGGGAAATGAAACCCAACGCTCTGGAACTGCCGTCGCATTAGGACATGGGCACGATATTACGATTCGGAATGTTACAATCAAAAATGTTTGTGACAGTCATGCGATTGAAGTGAATTCCAGTACAAATGTTTTGATCAAGGATTGTATGTTTAATGGCTTTGTAGATTCCGGTGAACGTGGCTACGCCGAGGCTATTCAAATTGATTTAGCCTCTAAAGACGGCTTTCCTGCCTTTGGAAAATATGATTTAACGACCTGTGATGGGATCACAATTCGGAATTGCCAGTTTGGAGGATCAGACGATAAAGGTACGGTGCCTTGGCCAAGAGGTGTAGGTTCCCATGCGAATTCAAGTCCACATACCCATAAGAATATTCATGTGATAGGGTGTGAATTTTATAAAATACAGAATCACTGCGTGCGATCTGATAACTGGAATAATGTTATTATCCAAGATAATGTAGGGTATCAATGTGAAGCAGGTATCGGCGTTTATTCTCGGTTTGAAGATGGATGTAAAAACATTATCATTCGGGGAAATACTTTCTATGATGTTGGGAATTACTCACAAACAATTATTGTTCAAGGAGATTTTCATAATGAAGGTACTTACGGCCTGGAAAATGTCATTGTTTCCGACAATTATATTGAACGTACCCATACAACTGGAATTTGGGTAAATCGTGTAAAGGAAATAACGATTTCGAATAATACAATCATAGATACCAATTCATCAGGTATCTATGTGAAAGAGCAAAGTGATAATGTAGTGATTTCAAATAACAAGTTAAGCCAGTTAGAGGGTACTGGTATTCAAGTGGCAACGGGAGTAACGAACGTTGATATTATTGGAAATAATATCAAGCATGTTATCGGTCATGGCATTCAATGTAATAACGATGTGGTCGATATCATTATTGCATCGAATAAAATTTTTGGGGTGCAAGGAAAAAATGTAGATGATGATCATTTAAATGACGGGTTTTTCGGTATATGGTTGACGGAAGGGATAAAACGAGTTTCCATAACAGGGAATCTATGTAAAGATGATGATTCCTATACTTCCGATGGCTCATTACGAATCACTGACACATGTAAAGATATTATTCGGACTTCGAATATATTCGCAGGGAAACGCGTAACAGATCATTCAGATTCTAAAAAAATTGGTGACTTAATAGTAGGGAAATCGGATCCAGGGAGTGCTCTGGAAATCAAAGATATCATTGACGAGCTTGACCAAGAAGGTGAGTTTGAGAGCAGTGAGGTAGTATATGCATTAAAGGAACATTTGACTGCGGTTGCGCATTTTGAGAAAACAAATAAAGCGGATAAAGTTGTTAAACATATGAAAGGCTTCAAAGGTCTCTTAGATCAGCAGAAAAACGATAAGTTAATTTCTAGTAAGGCTTACAGCGTGCTCAGTAAAGAGACTGATGCAATGGTTGAAGACTGGAGTTAGGGGTTTTCTCCTAACAATTGCAAAATCTCCCTATGGCCAAACACATTTAGGAAGCTCCTTTTACATATAGCGTTGTGAGAAGTATAGATGAATAGAACCTAGTAATTAATGAATGAATTAATCTTTTGCAAAATGATGCACATATATATTGTAAGAAGCTCTTCAATTCAGGATGAATTGGAGAGCTTTTTTAAGAATATCTTTTTATCTGGTAATTATGAAACTTGATGGTTTAAAGTTAAATGGATACGATTACTAGTCCATCTCGATCGCTGAATAAATACATCAAATACGTTAGGCAGATGATGCTAATCTTATCATTCCTGTAGCCCAAACTGGCCTTCTTGCCGTATAATCGACATAGGGAGTCCTTCTCCAGTCTTAGAGTTGGTGTAATTACTTAGCTCATTTCGACATTTTGGGGAGATACTCCTTTTTTACGTCTCGAAAGTCTTGAAGATCTATGAATTTAAATTATGAAATTAATTCAGTTGCCCTCTATGCTAAAATGGAGTGGAGAATAACGAATGGGTGATCAGATGACACAAATGATTAAAATAGCTGTCAGGACGCTTGTAGAATATGCTTTTCGAAGTGGGAGCATTGAAACGGGATTCCGTACCGCTTCCTCAATGCATGAAGGCACAAAAATCCACCAGAAGATTCAAAAAACCTATCGTGAAACAGATCAAAAGGAAGTGTATTTGAAAACGGAGGTTCCGTTTGATGATCTTACGTTTCGGATTGATGGGCGCTGTGATGGTTTGCTAATAGACGAGGATGGAATGATCACCATTGACGAAATTAAATCGACCTCGATGCCGTTGGAACAAATCACAGAGGAAACCAATCCAGTGCACTGGGCACAGGCGATTGTGTATGCCTATATTTATGCTCAGGATCATGACCTATCGGAAATACATATCCAACTCACGTATGTTCAGGTACGGACAGAAGAAGAAAAAAGATTTCAGCGGATGATGAAAAAGGAAGATTTAGCAGCTTTTGTTATAGATGTCGTTTCCCGTTATGCTGCTTTTGCGCGATTAAGGATGGACCTACGACAAAAAAGAGATGTGAGCGCCAAAGCTTTATCCTTTCCATTCGGAGAGTATCGACAAGGGCAACGTAAGCTTGCAGGTTCAGTTTATAAAACGATTCAGGAGAAAAGGACTCTTTTCGCAAAAGCTTCAACAGGAATTGGTAAGACGATTTCAACGACTTTTCCTGCAGTGAAGGCAATGGGGGAAGGACATGTGGAGCGGCTTTTTTACCTTACAGCGAAGACGATTACGCGTACAGCTGCTGAGGAAGCGTTTCGCCTTTTACAAGAGACAGGTCTAGAGCTTATTGTCGTGACGATTACGGCAAAGGAGAAAATTTGTTTTCAGGAAAAGGTAAAATGCGACAAAACGGAATGTCCATTTGCGGATGGTTATTACGATCGAATTAATGGTGCTGTTTCAGATATATTGAAACATGAAAACATGCTTACGAGACTCGTGATTGAGAAATATGCTCGTAAACATATGGTTTGTCCTTTTGAGTTTTCACTTGATTTGGCCTATGCCGCGGATGCAGTGATCTGCGATTATAATTATATGTTTGATCCCAGGGTATCCCTTCAACGGCTTTTTGAAGAAGAAAAGAAAAAGACTGTGTTACTAATTGATGAAGCCCATAATCTAGTTGATCGGGCAAGAGAGATGTATTCAGCCACTGTTGTCAAATCCCATTTTCTTGATTTATATCGTTTATACAAAAAGGATCACAAAGGGATTGCAAAGGCGGCCAAAAAAGTGAATGACCAAATGCTTGAGAAGAAGAAGCAGAACCAAATGCTTGAAAAGTCATTAGATGACAAGCTTGTGCAAGTGGTAGATGCTTTCACCTTTAGGGCTGAGGAAGAATTAGTAAAAGGCGAAGAAGTGGATGAGCTTTTATTGGAAACCTATTTTGAAGCCCAGGCATTTGTAAAAATTGCCCGCTTGTATGATCAACGTTTTACGAGTTATCTGACTGTCAATGGTAGTGAGGTCGAATTAAAGCTATTTTGTTTAGACCCGTCGGCCCAATTAGAACAGATGGGAAAAGGATTTCGCTCCAAAATTTTCTTCTCAGCCACCTTGACCCCTGCAGGCTATTATATGAACTTGCTTGGTGGGAAGGAAAACGATTATGTGCTCTCCATTCCGTCCCCTTTTGACCGAGAGCATGTCGAAGTTATGATTCATCCGTTATCCACAAGATATCGTGATCGAGATAATACATTGGAACCGATGGTACAGTTTATGGTTGACACCTTGCAGAAAAATGCTGGGAATTTTCTTGTATTTTTCCCCTCGTATCAATATATGCGGATGGTCTATGAGCATTTCATCACGATGGCACCAGATATGAAGACGATTGTGCAAGATGGGGGGATGACAGAGGAACAACGTGAGGACTTTTTGGCGGCCTTCCAGGAAAATAAGCATTCAACAGATCGTCTAGTAGGATTTGCGGTGCTTGGTGGTATATTCTCTGAGGGGATCGATTTAAAAGGAGAACGACTGCAGGGTGTGATCATTGTTGGCGTGGGATTGCCGCAAATTGGCCTGGAGCGCGATATTATCAAGGATTACTTCCAAGCAATTGGTCATAATGGATATGATTACTCGTATGTTTATCCCGGTATGAATAAAGTGCTGCAAGCAGGTGGTCGATTAATTCGGACAGATTCGGATCATGGGATCATTGCTTTAATTGACGATCGGTTCTTGCAACCAAAATACCAAGCATTGCTTCCCTTTGAATGGCAAAACTTTAGGATTGGCAATGATAGAATGTAAATAAAGTTAATTCGACAAAATCAGATGCGTGCCAGGCACCTTAAGAAAAGGGGGGAAAACACTTGAATGGTAGGATAAGTAAAGAGAAAATCATAGAAATGTGTGGTACAGTTTCCTTTAAAAGAGGGAAGGCTTATTTTGAGGCGGATAAGGTGAGGATTAATAGTGTTGGTTCTAGTCGTTGTGAGGCGACTGTTACTGGAGTGGAGGATTTTCAGGTTACGATTGAAAAGGATGAGAGTGGCGGGATTCGGACGAAGTGTAGCTGTCCGCCGTTGCCATCTATTAAGCATGATTGTCAGCACATTGCGGCTGTATTAGTTGCGATCCACGAACGTCAACATAGCAACAAGTCCTCATCTCCCCAAAACCATGCACTTACGGAAGGCTTGTTTCACTTGTTTGATGCTGAAGAAAAGCAAACTAGCCGGCATCAGTTTCATTTTGAGAACCGGGAAGTACTGGACATCACGTTCTTCTGTCAGTCTGTCAGAGTGAAGGATGGCCCAAATATGGCGGGGATCGGAGTGGAGGTAGGAACGAACCATGTACCTAATCTCCGAGAATTCCTAGAAGATGTGAAGAGAGGAAATTCGAGTCCACTTACCTCCTCTTTTGCTTATGATCCACAGAGCCATTGTTTTCGAGAGGAAACAGATGCTGTCCTTCAACAGCTTATTCAAGTAACAGAAGACGAAGAGATCTATGTGGATACATTACCAGACAAAACAGAGTGGGCGTTCAGCAACGATATTTTACTTATCCCACCCTCTTCTTGGGAGCGGCTAGTCCCTTTACTATCCAGTGCTCCTTTGGTGAAGTTAATTCATGGTGGGCAACAGTTTGACCGGTTTTGCCGATCTGACGAGCCATTGCCTTTACAATTTGATCTTTTGGGGATGACGAACGGTGACTATCAACTCAAAATTGAAGGATTACAGCTGATGACGGTATTGACTGCTTATCGCACCGTTCTTTTCAAAGAAAAGGTTGTTCTGCTGGAAAGGAAAGCGAGTGAACGTCTTTCAGAGTTAAAACAGATGCTGACATCTTCTCGCTCCAATCGAATTTTAATTCCGCGCCCCCAAGTTCGTGATTTTTTAGTAAAAGTAGTGCCTGGTTTGAAAAAGTTAGGAAAGTTCCAGCTAACAGGGAACATTTCTGGAGAATTCTCGGGGACACCATTGGTTGCTAAATTATACTTGGATCGTGTTAAAAACCGCCTCCTTGCTGGATTAGAATTTCATTATGATGGGCTTGTTATTTACCCGCATGAGCGAGAAGTAGAGACAGGCCCCGTACTGATTAGGGATGTGGAAAAAGAGGCAATGATCCTCCAACTTATGGAGGAAAGTTCTTTTGCTCAAACAGAAGGTGGCTATTTTTTGCATAATGAAGAATTGGAATACGATTTTTTGTATCATATCCTTCCTAAAATGGAGAAGCTTGTGCACGTATATGCCACAACTGCTGTAAGAAGTAGAGTTTTTAAAGAGAAGGCCCATCCGCGAATTAAGGTAGGGTTCAAAAAGGAACGGACGAATTGGTTGGAATTTAAATTTGAAATGGATGGCATCCCCGAAAGGCAGATTCGTGAGGTTTTGGCTGCACTTGAAGAGAAGCGCAAGTATTATCGTTTACGGAGCGGTGCTTTGCTTTCTCTTGAGACTAGGGAGTTTGCAGAAATCCAACGCTTCCTTCAAGCTGTCCCGATTCAGGATGAAGATCTGGAAAGTGGTCTGAATGTGCCCGTTGTCCGTGGCTTCCAACTTATGGATTCGACTAATGATCCAGATGTATTCAAGCTAGAGACTTCCTTTCGTCAGTTTTTAAAAGAAATTCAAGATCCGAATCAATTGGACTTCGAAGTGCCGAAACTTGTGGAACCAATCTTATATGAATATCAGAAGCATGGTTACAGATGGATGAAGGCTCTTGCTCGTTTCGGTTTCGGAGGGATCCTTGCCGATGATATGGGACTTGGAAAAACCTTGCAAAGTATGGCGTTTATTTTATCTGAACAGTCCGATATTCGTAAGCAGAAACGGCCAGTTCTTATTGTTTGTCCGTCCTCCCTTACCTATAACTGGCTCAATGAGTTTGGCCAATTCGCGGCTGATCTTAAAGTTGTGGTGATCGATGGTCAAAAGGCGAAACGGCTGACTTTACAAAGAGACATGACTGCTCACGATGTTGTAATCACTTCTTATCCATTATTACGAGCAGATATCAAATGGTACGAAAAACAGTCTTTTCATACAGTGTTTTTTGATGAGGCACAGGCATTTAAAAATCCTTTTACCCAAACGGCAAAAGCAGTAAAAAAGGTGCATGCCGATCATTACTTCGCTCTTACTGGGACACCAATTGAAAATTCATTAGAGGAGCTTTGGTCGATTTTTCATGTTGTTTTTCCTGAACTATTTCAAGGGTTAAAGGATTACAGTAATCTTTCAAGAAAAAAGATCATTCGCAGGATTCGTCCATTTTTATTACGAAGAACGAAAGCAGATGTACTTGCAGAATTACCCGAAAAGACCACAGCACAGGAATCTGTGGAGCTACTTCCAGAGCAGAAAAAACTATATGCAGCCTATTTAGCTAAATTAAGGCATGACACATTAAAACATCTGGACAAAGATACGCTTCGAAAAAATAAGATCAGAATCCTTGCTGGTTTAACACGATTGCGGCAAATATGTTGCCACCCGGCTCTGTTTGTGGACAGCTATAAAGGGAATTCAGCGAAGTTTGCACAACTGTTTCGGATTTTAGAGGAAGCAAGGCTTTCTGGAAGGAGAGTATTGGTTTTCTCGCAGTTTACAAAGATGCTTCAACTTATTGGGAGGGAATTAGCAAAGCAAGGATGGCCGTATTTCTATCTTGACGGGCAAACCCCATCAGAAGAACGATTAGAAAGATGCCATCGTTTTAATGCAGGAGAACGTCATGTTTTTCTTATTTCCTTAAAAGCAGGTGGAACAGGACTTAACTTAACAGGTGCTGATACGGTCATCCTCTATGATACTTGGTGGAATCCTGCTGTGGAGGAACAAGCCGCAGATCGTGTTCACCGAATTGGTCAAACAAAGTCTGTCCAAGTGATCAAACTAGTCACCCGTGGCACAATTGAGGAAAAAATGAATGAACTCCAAGAGAAAAAAAGACACCTCATAGATGAAGTAATTGATTCAAAGGAAAATTTCCCTTCCTTGCTTACAGAAGAGGATATTCGAGAAATACTGATGATTCAAAAGGGTATGGACGATGTCGTAAACTAGAAGAAATTGGTATCCTTAAAGAGCTTTGCCAAAACTGATATGAAGGAAATCCCCCGTCTTAAGCGCATCTTAATGGTTAAGCGGGGGAATGTTTTATAACGCTTCTTTAATCACTCTTTTACAATATACCACAGACAGCATGCCGAAAATCGAATATAAAGCAGTATAGATCACCATAACAATTAACATGGGTGTCCACAATTCTGTGCCAAAAAGGAACCAACCTGATTTGACAGCGAAATAGCTATGAGATAGACCGACAACCAAAGGAATACCAAAATTAAAGAGTTGTTTGGCCTGAATCCCTCTTACTAAATCTCCTTGGGTGAAGCCTAGTTTTCGTAATATCGTATAATTTGGTCTTTCGTCTTCACTTTCATCCATTTGTTTAAAATACAGGATACAACCAGATGTAATTAAAAAGGTGAGGCCCAGAAAGGCAACGATAAACATGATTAGTCCCATGCTCAATTTCTGATTAATACTTACCTGAAGCTGAGACAGGTTTTGCGAATTCTCGCTAAAATCAAGACTTTGAAACAGATCATTGGCCTCTGCCAATTTCTCATTGTCCTTAAGATTGATTCCAATAAATAGCGAGGAATCCATCTGGATATCTGGGTTCAGATCATTCTTCAAACGTTGAAAAACGGTGTCCTTGACAATGGCAGTAGGCAGACCGCCGGACGTGAAATTATAAGGAATAATGGTTTTATCTTCTAAGCCGATATATCTTTGCTGAATCGTTTCTTTTTGTCCTCTCCATTCGATATCGCCTTTAGCTTTGAAGGACATCATTGTATTTAAGGCATTATTGACCCCTGTGAAAAGTGTTTCTCCCTGTTTTAAATCTACTTCCTTGACGTCTTTATCGCTAACAACGGAAAGGGTCATGGTATTTGGATCAAAGTTTACCTCTTCCAGATCTACTTCCAGTATTTTCTCCACATTTGCCTCTACTTGGAGGACATCAATTTGTGTTTCACTATAATCTATATTTTTTTCCATTAAGGCCTCTTTGAATTGGTCCGCATCTTCAACACTTGTTAATGAAAAATGAGCGGGTACATTGCTTTCTGCATTCTTTTCCGCAGAATAATAGGAAATATAGCTTAAAGATAGTAAGCCAATGGCAAGTGCAGAGACGGTTGTGATAATCGTTAATAGCAGGGCATTTGATTTCATACGAAACATAATGGAAGAGAGGGATAACACTTCATTTATATTTAAGTATCCCTTTTTCCTTTTTCGGATGATATTTGTGATGAATGTAACAGATCCTTTATAAAACAAGTATGTGCCAATGATCACTGAACCAAGAATAAAAATCATTGCTAAGAAGAGTTGAATCATATCAGAAAAGTCCCCATCAAATAATTTTGATGAAATATAATAGCCTGAAAGGATAAAAATAATCCCCAATGCTCCAAAAATAATGTCAAATAGGCCGATTTTTTTCACTCGTCCTTCTGCTGATGAAACCACTCTAAATAAGGATAGAATCGTTTGTCTCTTTATAAACATATAGTTCATGAGCAGGATGAAAAGGTAGATGACAGCAAAAACGATTAGTGTTTGAATCAGGGCTTCTATAGAGAAGCGAAGCTTGGTGCTTGCCTCAAGGCCCACCACTTTAAATAAGATCATCATGATAAGTTTTGAACTAGAAAAGCCGACAAAAATACCAAATAGCAAGGATCCAAAATAGAGAATAAAGTTTTCTGTGCTTAGAAGCTGGAAAATTTTATTTTTTGTCATTCCAATCAGCTGAAACAAGCCGATTTCTTTACTGCGACGTTTAATAAAGAGTTGATTCGCATATAAAAGGAAAATGGTGACAATAGAAACAAGGAGGACAGAAGCGGCCCTAAGTCCAGCGGCACCTTTCACAGAACCTTTTGTTTCGTCCATAGCTGGATCATATTGCAGGGTAACAAAGGCAAAATATAGTGCAACACTAAAAACTAAGGCAAACACATAGAGATAATAGTTTTTAATATTTTTCTTAAGACTACGAAAGATGAGTTGATTAATATTCATGTTGTACCCCGCCTAATATAGCTTGTGTCTTCATAATATCCTCGAAAAATGCTTGTCTTGGTTGTTCGCCTTTATTTAACTGAGAATAGATTTGTCCATCCTTTATAAAAATGACTCTGCTACAGAAACTTGCTGCGGTTGGATCGTGCGTGACCATAATAATGGTAGCCTTTCGTTTTTGATTTAATTCGCTTAGCTTTTTTAATAAACCTGCAGCTGATTTTGAATCAAGTGCTCCTGTTGGCTCATCAGCAAAAATAATACTTGGCTGGTGGATAAAGGATCGGGCCGCAGAGGTGCGTTGTTTTTGACCACCTGATATCTCATTTGGATACTTATCTTTTATCTCTTCAATACCTAGTTCTGTGGCAACTGTTGTAAATTTTTGTTGAGCTTCCTTTCTGGCTATCTTTGCTATAGATAGAGGCAATAGAATATTTTCCTTGACCGTTAATGTGTCTAATAGATTATACTCTTGAAAGATAAAGCCTAAATGATTCTTCCGAAATGTTGCCAACTCTTTTTCCTTCATATTGGTCATTTCTTTGCTATCAATTGTAATGGTTCCGTTACTCGCTTTATCGATAGAGGAAAGTACATTAAGTAAGGTAGTTTTTCCTGATCCAGATGCTCCCATAATGCCGACAAATTCCCCTTGGTCCACACTAAGATCAATTCCCTTTAGCACTTCCTGTTTATTAAATTTATTGCCATAGTGCTTATATAATTTGCTTGCTTCTAATATCTTCAAAACGACACACTCCTTTAAAAGGTTGTTCAAAAGGTCCGGTAAAAATGACACTACGAATTTCTTCGTCTCTTTTATCCTCCTTTTTGAACACGCATTTTAATCAATAATTTCATTATAAAGAGCGTAACCTTGGTTTGCCTTCGATTTGCCGAACAAAAGAGGAAAGCATGTGACATTATTGTCACATGCTCGAAATATGATGAAATTCATTTATCTTAGGAAATATTAATGTAAAAGTTGTGCCTGCTTGAGGTCTTGAGCTAACGCGGATTTGAATGAATAGCGAATCGGCTGCTTTTTTGGCTAGGTATAGCCCCATCCCTGTTGCTCCATTATCTTGATGTTGAGATGTCGAGGTAAAGCCCTTGTCAAAGATCCTTGGTAGGTCTTTTGGGTCAATTCCCCGCCCAAAGTCTTGAATTTCTACTTGTACATGCTTGTCTTGTTGATAGGTTTTGATGAGTATATCTGCTGATTCACTGTATTTAATCGCATTTGTTAATAATTGTCTAATGATAAAAGCCAACCATTTGCTATCACTAAAGACTTCGGTTTCCCCTAAATCTACATCAAAGCCAATTCCCTTTTGCATACACCACGATTGCAAGGCTTTAATTTCTGGGAAGATAACTGATTTAATCGCAATTCTTTCAATATGCAAATCATTTTCAATAAAGGGCATCCGTTTTTGATGAAGTTGTTGATCAAGCAGTAAGTAAATACGTAGCCATTCATGTGTTAATTGTGTTTTCATAGTGTCATCTTCTAAACGATCAATGATTAACTGCATTGCTGTTAATGGTGTTTTCACTTCATGTATCCAAGATAATAGATCATCTTTCTCTTGTTCTAAGCTGAGGAAGTGAGTAGTACTTTCTTTTTTCAGTTGTTGTGTTTGATTGGCTAACGCTTCTTCAATGATTTGCTCAAAAGGACTTTCCGCTTGAATGATTGTTGTTAAATCAAGGTCAGGACTCCATTCGTTTAAGCTTTTATAAAACCTTGTTTCCTTTTGGTAGCGAATGACTAGAAAAATGATAAAAAGAAAACTGGATAAAAAAGTGATGTAGAGAATAGGTGTTAACGGAATGGATGGATCAATATACGCAACAAATACAAGGAGTAGTTGTAGAAAAAGAAATAGAAAAATCCAGCTATATCGTTCAATGATAAAGCGTTTAATCATATGAAACGTCCTTTTCTACAGCGAGATATCCTTGTCCAACTTTGGTTTCAATATAGCGTCCTAAACCAAGTTGTTCTAGTTTTTTCCGCAATCGATTTACATTTACAGTTAAAGTGTTATCACTGATAAACCGTTCATCATCCCATAAGTATTTAATGAGCTCGTCTCGAGTGACAATTTTGTTCTTTTGTTCGATCAATACTTTTAAAATGAACATTTCATTCTTTGTTAATTCAATCGATCCGCTCTCATGTTGAACCACGTTTTTTTCGTAATCGACCGTTGCGCTGTTCCAAGCTTTAAGCAAGCTTTCTTCTGTATTGTAATTGTAAGTACGCCGAAGAATGGCTTGGATTTTTGCGATTAACACATCAAAATGGAACGGTTTTTGGATATAATCATCTGCTCCCAGCTGCATGGACATCACCATATCTGTAGGATGATCCCGTGAAGATAAAAATATAATGGGAACTTT
Source organism: Bacillus sp. J14TS2 (assembly GCF_018333015.1). NCBI lineage: Bacteria > Bacillati > Bacillota > Bacilli > Caryophanales > Bacillaceae > Bacillus > Bacillus sp. J14TS2. Next base: position 42,270 of record NZ_BORE01000023.1, read on the forward strand.
TGAATGGGAGCGGATCATTCGGCACCAATGAAACCCATCGAATTTCGGTAACTGAATATCGATCAGCACTAAATCAGGTTTTAACGTTGCAAATTCTTGCATGACCATATTAAAATCGGTAATTCCATATACATCATAAGACCATTGCAATAATCTCTCTTTTATTTCCCGGAAAAGAGTTGCATCATCTTCAATAAGTAAGAGCTTGAACACTCGATTCACCACACTTTTAACAAAGAATAGATTTGATTTTAGCCATTTCTTCAAAGGTAAAAACTAGAACGATTTCCTTAATGTGTACTATTTTACATGATTGCCTATACGAAAGTAATTTTTATGAATTGGAAAAAAGCGGAACGTACTCTCTATAGCTGAACAAAATAGTACTAAAAAGGATAAAACTAAATCCGTTGTCTCATACTATAATGAAATCTAAAAGTGAGGTCACTTCAATGAAAAAGCAAATTTTGATCCTAGCAATGATTTGCTTGTTTTTCGTACAAGCTCATACTGTAGTTGCGTCTGAACGATATAAATATGAAGAAACTGGAAATGCAATTTGGGACGTAAAGACAAATGAAAAAATAGTTGCCATTACCTTTGATGATGGCCCACATACCGTATACACGCCAGAAATACTGGATGTCTTAAAAAAATATAATGCAAAGGCAACTTTTTTTGTGATGGGAGTCCATGCTAAGAAATTTCCTCAACTTGTTTATAGAGAATTTACAGAGGGTCATGAAATAGCGAATCATACTTTTAATCATGTCAACGGTAAGAACTTAAAAGAGGAATTAAACAGTACCGCTCATATTATTGACCACATTACAGGAACGAAACCGACTCTTTTTCGTCCAGTAGGTGGACAGTATAATGATTTTATAATCAATACAGCTGCTGATAATAATTATTTAGTGGTTCTATGGTCATGGCATCAAGATACGTATGATTGGAAGAGACCAGGAGTAAATCGTATTGTAAATAAAGTGACTTCGGGTGTAAAACCTGGGGATATTATTCTTCTTCATGATGCTGGGGGAGATCGCACTCAAACTGTAGAAGCACTTGATAAAATTCTGGACTATTTACAAAAAAATGGTTACGAGGCGGTAACGGTTTCTGAACTGTTATATCGCTCTATTTCAATCATTCCGCATTCCATTATTTCAATACCATAAGAACCCTAATAACGATCTCGATATGATATTTAATTAAAAAAGAGGGGCGTTTTGAAAAAACCTCTCCCACCCATAATTTAATGGATGGGAGAGTGACCATCTTAGTCGATCATACGCCTTTGATACACGATGATCACTAGGGCAAAAACAGCAACCAACCAACCAGAAATTATTAGAAAATTCGGTAAAACATCTAGAAATCCTCCCCCTGCTTGACTCTCTGTTGCTAAGTGGATTATTTGAACACTTGGTAGATATTCCGCCACTTTTAGGAATGGGTATTGATCTGCCATGTTGGTCAAGGCTGGTCCAAGTGTGAATAAACCAAAGAACGGTAGAATAATGACAGATGCTTCCATAACTGATTTTGTTAACAAGCCAAGCAATGTTCCCACACCGATATAAAACAGGGTTGATAAAACCATTGCCAAAGAAATAACTGCTAGATTTGTTGGCTTATATTCGGTTAGAAAGGCGGAAATGAGGATAATAAGGATCGTTCCGATAAAGCTTAACAAACTTTTTCCAGCTAAAATTTCCATTGTGCTTGCAGGAGAAAGCATAAGTCCACGTAAAGTATTCTTTTCTTTTTCTTCTGCGATTAACGCACATTGAATATAAGCTCCGACTAAACAAAAAGTTAAATTGAAGATCAAATAATGATCGAAAACGGCTAAAGTTCCCATTCGACTGTAAAATGCCGCTAAAATTAATGGCATAACAGCAGATGTGGACACAAAGTAATTTTTCATAATATCCTTATAATCTTTTTGAAAAATTGCCATAGAACGTTTAAATGAAAATATCATGCCAATTTCCTCCCTGTTATCTCTACAAAAATATCACCAAGTGTCGGTTCGTTTGAATAGATGGATTCTACTTTATTGTCAGTCATGAGCTTGTGTAAAGCATCTGCACCATTAGGTCCTTTATCAATAACTTTCTTTTGACCATCTGTTAATACGATCGTTAAAGTATGGTCAGCAAATGTTTGCTTCAAATCATGGGGAGCTCCTAATAATTGGATAGCTCCATTGTTTAGAAAAGCGACACGATCACAAAGTGTTTCCGCTTCATACATATCATGTGTTGTAAGGAAAATCGTTGTTCCTTGTGCTTTTAAGCCTTCTAATCCGCTATAAATATGCTTGGTGTTTACGGGATCGAGAGCTGATGTTGGTTCATCAAGGAATAACAGATCTGGTCGATGTAAAAAGGCTCGTGCCAAGGTGACACGTTGGAGCATTCCTTTTGAGAGTTTGGATACGATCTTCTTCGTGGCTTCTTGCAAATTGACCATTTGCAACACTTCCTCGATCCGCCCAAGAGACACATCATAAAGGTCACAGAAAAGCTTTAAATTATCATAGACAGAGAGTCGTCCATATAGCCCGCTATTATCTGTCAATACTCCAATTTTTTTACGATAAGTCGGTTCCTTTAATTTCGTAACAGGAACTCCTAGGACATAGGCTTCGCCATCCGTTTGAATTAATTGGCCTGTAAGAATTTTAATCGTGGTGGTTTTCCCTGATCCACTTGGACCTAAGAATCCAAATGTTTCTCCTTTTTTAACATGAAAAGATACATCCTTTAATGCTGTTTGGTTTGAAAATAATTTGGCCAAGTTTCTTACTTCGATAATGTTTTCCATTTGTTCACTCTCCATAACAAGCTCCCCTCAGGGCCTTGATTTTGTTCTGCCTTTATCTTAGTAAACAATGGAGAAACAGACATTATATCCGTGCTGAAGAGAGCTATTGTAAGGTGAACGGAGTATTAAAAGCGATGGATGATTCTTATTTCAGCCCCAAAATCTCTCTTAATTCAACCATTTTATTTTTAGATAAGGGAATAGAAGATTTTTTTTCATCTGTCAGCACTAAAGAGAAGCTATTTCTTGTAAACGTTATGACCTCACGAACCTTTTGCAGATTGACAATATAAGAGCGATGACAGCGGAAAAAGCCATAAGGATAAAGTCTCTTCTCTAATTCAGCCAGAGTAAACACGCTTGGATAGGCTTCTCCTTTTATGTAAATAAGGGATTGGCCCTGGCTGCTTTCGATATAATCAATTTCAGGAGGATCAAATAAAACGATCTTATCGTTTACCTTGGTGGGGATTTTTTCGAAATGAGCAGGTTGCACGATAATTTCTTCTTCCCTCTCTTCGGAGTGGGTTTCCTTTTGGTTCTCCTCTTCTTCAGATAAAATATCAAGCTTTTGCAAACCTGTTTCATCTAATCGATACACTTTGTTGGTGACAGATAGAGCGGCTTCCAGATTGCTTGTAAGAATTAGAACCGTTTTTTCTTGTTGTTTTAAATTCCTCACGATCTTCATAAATACTCGTTTTGTTTCCAAATCAGCATTTTGATCAGGCTCTTCAAAGACATATAAGAGTGGATTCTGAAAAAGCAGACGACCAAATTGAATTCTGCGTTTTTCAGATAAAGACAGTTGTCGAACGCGTTCATTTTTCTTTGTGTCTAATTGAGTGATTCGAAGACCTTCTTCTATTGTAAGCGGAGAGTCGTATAATTTTTGAAAGAAGGAAAAATGGTCTTTTACTCGCAATCTCTCATAAAGTCCATCATCCAAATAGCAAAAACCTGTATAGCTAAAAAATTCTCTTTTAGCTGATTCTATGGAAACACCGTTGACGTATATTTCTCCATTTGAAGTCGGTATCTCTCCCATAAACATTTGCATTAACACGGTTCGTCCATTTGTATTTGTATGGATGACTACCACTTCCTGCTTCGGGACATCCAAACTAAACGCAGGGAATATTAAAGTATGACCATCCTGCTTCTCTATATTTTTTATTGATAAAATATTCATCTCATCACCTTGTTCATCATAATCATTACAGCACTTCATTATTATAACCGAGAATGAAGGCTAGTTTATGATTTTGTAGAGAATAATCTTTTCCCAGGAAATATTGTCGAATTTGAGTGGGAAATTTTAACAGATAAGGGGTAGTGGAATTTTGAATTTTTAGTTAAAATGAAGAGAATAGTAGGGAGCGAGGGGAAAAAATGTATCAAGCGATTTTCGATGCAGATACGTATATTGCCATATTAGAACCAAGACATGCGGAGGAATTATTTGCTTTAATCGATGGAAGTCGAGAAAGTATTGGCAAATGGCTAACATTTCCAACAGTTACAAATGAGATCCAAGACACAAGGAATTTTATCAAAAGATCGTTAAATAGATTAGCTGCGAACGATGGCTATTGGGCTGGCATTTGGTACAAAGGGCAACTAGCTGGTTCCATTGGTTTTTTGAACTGGGATTGGGGAAATAAAAAGACAGAAATCGGTTATTGGTTAGGGAAGGAATATGAAGGACTGGGGTTGGCGACAAAAGCTTGTACATGTTTGATTACACATGCCTTCTCCGATTTACAATTACATAAAGTTGAAATCAGAATGGCGACTAAGAATGCAAAAAGTAAGGCAATTCCAGAACGATTAGGATTTACGAGCGAGGGTGTCATAAGGGATGAAGAATTTCTTAATGGGGAATATCATGACAAAATAATTTACGGTCTTCTAATGGACGAGTGGAAAGAGCTAAATAGAAACAACGAGTGCTAGGTAAGTGACACTCGTTGTTTTTTAAAGGTTACTTCGGAGATGAACAGTTTTTGTCCAGTTTCAGGCGCCATTGGCTCGAGGCTCGCAGGAGCGAGTCCATCGGCGTTGCGCCAGGACGGCGCGAATTTAGCCTTTCTTCCTAGTTCAAGGTGCTTGCGCTTTTGTTCTTGTTAAGGAAATTATAAAATTGCAGCTTGTGGATAAGTATGTACGTTGCGGTTGGTGTCTAGCTCCAAGCTCCATCGGCTCGAGGTCAAATAACCTGAGCCAATGAAAGGCAAAGAACGCCTTTCTTTGTCTCAGAACATTTGCTTGTCGCCGATAGGCGGGCGCCTTGCGCTTTTCTTGTCATTTGTGAGCCAGCATGTGCTCTAGCGTCTGTTTGATGCCATCTGGATAAGAAGTGCGGGGGAGTGGTCCAATTTCCCTTTCGTATTTGGTCCCATCTAGTACAACAGGGTCTTCGTTTAAGTAAAACATCTCCACTACTTCACGCATAGTTGGATCGAAAAGGCCGACTAGTCTAATCATTCCTTTGTTAACAGTAAAGACTGGCTTTTTATATCCATTAATATTATAAACAATGCGGAGGATTTCCTCTCCTGTGATCACATTATACCCCGGAATATTCCAATTTTGTCCAAAGGCTTGTTTATGCAGGGCAAGATTGACAAGCGCTTTGGCACCATCAGGTGTATAGATGAACTCCCGAGCTATTTTTTTGTGACCAACGTATAGTGCACTTTTATGTTGTATGACATTTTCTAAGGTGAAGTGTAAGAGCGTATTCTCTGCATTGGGACCATAAAAGTCTGGTAAATGAGCGAATAATGCCAGAACATTTGATGCCTTTATTCGTTTCTCCACCTGTAAACGAACTTTTCCCTTTTTGGTGTGCGGGTTTTTAGGTGTCTCTTCCGCTACTTTACTTCCGGGAGATTTTCCATAAGCATAAATATTCTCAACCAAAACTAACTTTGCTTCCGTCGCTTCTGCAACATGAATGATTTTTTCAAAAAAGGGGAGAAGCTTTTCTTCCCATTGCTCATAAGGAAGATTGGCTGATTGAAAAATCGTATCCACGTGTTCTGCTGCAGAGAGAAGGTCATTCTGATTGAATATATCTCCTGAGTATATCTTTACACCTTTCTGTTCCCCATATAAGGCTTGTAGTTTATGCTTTGAACGGGCAAATGCGATAACATCGATCCCTCTTTCCAATAATTCTTGAATGAGTGCATAGCCCATGCCTCCCGATGCTCCTAATACAAGTGCTTTTTTCATGCTAGAACCTCCAACTTCATTAATTGACCACTGTTCAAAATAGAGGATAAAAAGAAAGTTAAGGTAACAACCCAAAAAACAAACTCTCAATTATTATGAATAAGGCTTTTTAGAAGAAATTCCACATGCAGTTTTGCCATATCTTTTACATCTTCATAGTTGACGACATGGCGGAGATAATGAGTGACAAAACCATGTAAAGAAAGGAAAAGCGACCAGATATCGTGAATAGTGACCGATTTATCACATAAAGATTGTACATTACTGGCAAACATTTCATATGTGTTACTTGGTTCTTGGTTGATAAAATTACGAACTTCCTCATCTTTAATTAAAAACATAATCTCATAGTGACTTTGATGGGTTAAACCAAAGCGGATAAAACCAAGTAGGATATTTCGTAATTTTTCCTTCGGCTCCAAAGCCTCGTCCATGATCTTCTGTAATTCCAATTCCAGCATTTTAAAATGCTCTTCAACTAAGGCATAAAAAAGCTCTGCCTTATTGGTGAAATGGTAATAAATTGCTCCATGGCTGTATTCTAGTTTTTTGGCAATTTGCCTCATGGAGACATGCTGATAGCCTTTATCGATAAATAAGTTCCTTGCAGCATCCATTATCATTTCACGAGTTAATTCCTGTTGGACTGATTTACGCGGTGACATTGTGACCTCCATGTATTGACCAGTGTTCAATTAAATAATACTTGTGAATGGCTTTGAAGTCAATGACTAATGTTAGATGGGGAAGATAGTATTGCAAGAGTATGGTCGATCGCCCGTTTTCTCCATCTGAATCCCCAAATTAAGGCTTATACATAGAATATAGTACAAAACATTTTCATTCAACGGATTCTCTAATCCCAAATTGAAAACTTTAAACAAAGGTTTATAAAATGGGGAAATGTTAACAATGAGCTACATGAGAACTCATTGGAGGTGGTTCATAATGAAGATGGAGATGGCTATTCAAGTCATTGATAAAATGCGTCTATCTAATGGCGCTTATACAGCCAGTCTTTCAAAAGATTACAATTATGTATGGATTCGTGATGTCGTTTATACAGTCCTGCCTTTTTTACATGACCGATCTGAACGCTATGAAAAGGCCTATCATGCTTTGTTTGATTTATTTAAAGACTATGAATGGAAAATCGATATTCATACGAAACAGAAACCCGTATATTTATTTGAATATATTCACTCTCGATATTCGTCGGATTTAAAGGAAATCGACGTAGAATGGGGTCATGCTCAGAATGATGCGGTTGGCGCCTTTTTATGGGGAGTGGGAGAAGGCATGAAGCATGGGCAGAAAGTGGTAAGGGATGAAGCGGATCTACGAATTGTGCAAAAGCTTGTTGATTATCTAGAATGTTTACAGTATTGGCAAGCTGAGGATAACGGGATGTGGGAAGAAAACATTGAGTTACATGCTTCCAGTGTCGGTGCCTGTCTGGCTGGTTTAAAAGCGGTGAAAATGTTAGTCCATGTAAAAGAGGATCTGATTCGAAAAGGAGAAGAAACATTACGCTTTTTATTGCCACGAGAAAGTGAAACAAAAGAAGTGGATTTGGCCTTACTTTCATTAATCTATCCGTATCGATTAGTTGATCGGGAAACAGCGTTGACGATTGTCCGGCAAGTGTCGACTCGTTTAGAGCGGGAAAGAGGCTGTATTCGATATGAAGATGATCAATATTATAATGAAGGAAGAGAAGCAGAGTGGTGTTTTGGCCTTCCCTGGTTGGGACTATGTTACCTTGAGCTAGGGATGGACGGTCAAGCTAATGAATATGTAGAAAAAACTATTCGAAACATACCTGACAACTGGGAAATCCCCGAATTATATATTGGTGGAAAAAATGAACCCAATGGAAACACTCCACTCGCATGGTCGGTCGCTTTATCCTATTTATTTTTAAAGAGAGTGGCCAATAATAAAATGGCCGTAGCTAGTGAGGTTCGCAAATAAGAAGACTTCGTTAGATCATAATACCCTGAATTTAGCTACCTAAATTCAGGGTATTTGTCTGCAGAGAAAGGGGTTTCCTTGAAACCATGTGCGCCTTACCGTAATCCCTTCAAAATTGATTATAAGAGGTTAAGTGTAAATTATGTACTATTCCATTAAGAGGGAATTTACAACCGTTATAATGGGTAATAGGCGCTTTAAAATTGATAAAAAAACGCTTATTAACCTTCGTTTTCAAGTGATAAACTATGGTATGCTAATAGAAGTTAAACACAATAATTTAGGAGGTTTTCAGTAACTCAATATCTATTAATAAAACGAACTGGATTTAGGAGGAAATAATGAATTTTACTGTTATCGTTTTGATCATTGCTGCTGTTTTTATTGGGGCATTAATACGTGCAACATTTGGGTTTGGAGAAGCTGTTGTGAGTATGCCGTTACTTGCCTTATTACCAATTGATTTACACACATCCATTTCTTTAATTGGTTTAGCCGGACTTACTGTAGCGCTATTTACTGCTATTTCGGGATGGCGTTATATTGACCGTTCCGCTTTAATACGCTTAGTTATTGGGGCTTTAATTGGAATTCCAATCGGTATCCTATTCATTGTCAAACTACCTGCAAGTATCATTACTGTGGGACTTAGTATTTTTTTAATTGGTTATGGCTCTTATTCTTTTATTAAAGTTTTGCGGGCAAAAAGTAGTGTACAACCCAGACTTGAGGCGAGCTTTTGGTCACTACCGGTAGGGATTATATCTGGTATTATGGGGAGTGCCTACAATACACATGGTGTCCCGGTTGTTGTTTATGGAACTTTACGGCGTTGGGAGCCTCAGCGTTTTCGGGGGACGTTGCAGGCCCATTTTTTAATTTCGGGAGTTTTTGTGGTAATTGGTCAGGCTCTTGGAGGATTATGGACAGAAGATCTTTTTCTTTTATTTGGATTATCTTTTCCTTCTATTATTATTGCGACTTTATTGGGAATTTTTTTACATCGTCGCATTCCCAATGAAAAGTTTGAACGTTATGTATTTCTTCTCATTATCATACTGGGTATTTTGCTGTTACTGAATCCAGCGTGAATGAAGAAGCACTTTTTACAAAGACCGAGGAGGAAGGATCCCCTCGGTCTTTCACTTCCCTTAAACAAATCCTCTCATTAATACGATCCTTAAAAATCACAGTCTGAAAATAACTACGTATATCTCCCCCGTTTAAATGACAAAACTAGTGATTTTTCATCGAAGGATTCGCATTTTTCGCAACGAAATAGATTACTATGGATTTTTTTAAATGATTTCAAAAAGAAGGCTTTATAGATTGGGATTTTTAACAAATTTTAGAAGCTCGCCGTAACGTTAATGGTGGGGAAGGAGGAGAAGCGCAAGGAAGAAGCGTCCTATCGTGACGTTAATGATGAAGAAGAAGGAAAAGCGTAAGGGCGCTATAAGACGGTATAAAAATTACCTAGCGTTGAGATCCAGTTCCAGCGCCTAGCCCCTCGAGGTCAAATAACCTGAGCCAATAAAAGTCAAAACCGGACCTTTTTTGTCTCAGAACATTTGCTTGTCGGAGGCCAACAGGATGTTGGTCAGAAAGGCGTTGCGCCAGGACGGCGCGAATTTAGCCTTTCTTCCTAGATCAAGGCGCTTGCGCTTTTCTTAAGAAAAATAAAAATATGGAATATTCCCAGGAAAAGCGAAATAGGATAGTGGAGGTGTCAGATTGCAAGACATGATCAGTGGTGTAGAGGAGTGGCTTCCAAGTGAATATGAGCGATATCTTTTTCATGAGGGAACACTCTATGAAGCTTATAAAATGCTTGGAGCACATATCGTGACCGTGAATGGGGTCCAAGGTGTGCGATTTACAGTTTGGGCTCCCAATGCTTTATCGGTGTCCGTTGTGGGAGATTTTAATCAATGGGATGGTAGTCGGGCCGTCATGGAAAGGATCAAGCATTCAGGCATATGGGGATTATTTATTCCAGGATTACGAGAGGGGCTTTTGTATAAATACGAGGTCAAGACAGCAGCCAAGGAAATTTTACTGAAGGCTGACCCATATGCTTTTTATTCGGAAAGGAGACCGAATACGGCATCCGTTACTTATCAATTGGATACATACCAATGGAAAGATCAAAAATGGTTGGAACAAAGAAAGCGAAAAGATCATTATCATCAACCAATGCTGATTTATGAAATACATCTGGGAACATGGAAAAAGAAAGATGATGAACGTTTTTATTCCTATCGTGAGTTGGTAGATGAACTGATCGCATATGTGAAGGAACATGAGTATACCCATATTGAATGTATGCCTCTGATGGAGCATCCCTATGACCGATCCTGGGGGTATCAAATTACAGGATATTATTCGGTCACTAGTCGTTTTGGGCTCCCAGAAGATTTTATGTATTTTGTCGATCAATGTCATCAACATGGAATAGGAGTCATTATGGATTGGGTTCCTCTGCATTTTTGTAAGGATGATCACGGTCTTGGTCGCTTTGATGGAACCCCATTATATGAACCGATATATCCTGAGCAAGCGGAGAGGAGAAATTGGGGAACATATAATTTTGATTTTAGTAAGCCGGAGGTAAGGAGCTTTCTTATTTCAAATGCCCTATTTTGGCTCGACGTTTTTCATATAGACGGTTTCCGAATCGATGCAGTTTCTTCAATGATTTATTTGAATCACGATAACGCTGGATCCGTTCCATTGAAGAATCACCTAGGAGGGGAAGAAAATCTTGAAGCAATTACGTTTTTAAAAAGATTGAATGAAGTTGTTTTTGAGAAGCATCCCGGGATATTGATGATGGCAGAGGAGGCAACGGATTATCCACTTGTGAGCGCTCCAACCGACAAAGGGGGGCTCGGTTTTAATTATAAATGGAATATGGGATGGACCAATGATGTCCTTCGCTATATGAAATTGGATATATCGGATCGTCCAGCTCATCATCAGCTTTTAACATTTTCCTTCTTCTATGCATTCTCGGAAAATTTTGTTCTTGCTTTTTCGCATGATGAGGTTGTCCATGGTAAACGCTCATTACTGAATAAAATGCCAGGAGACTATTGGCAGAAATTTGCGCAAATGCGCTTATTATATGGATATTTTTTTACCCATCCAGGGAAAAAGCTTCACTTTATGGGAAGTGAATTTGCTCAATTTGATGAATGGAAGGATTTGGAACAGCTTGATTGGAATTTATTTGATTTCGAATACCATCAGAAATTCAATGCGTATTTTAAAGGATTAAGTCAATTTTATAAAAAAACAAGTTGTTTATGGCGATTAGATCATGAGCAGGAAGGTTTTGAATGGATTGCCCCAGATGATGCAACGCAAAGTGTGATCACCTTTATCAGGAAGGGGAAGAGAAAAGGAGATTACTGTGTTGTTCTGTGTAACTTCAGCGCAAATGTCTATGAACATTATAAAATTGGTGTGCCATCAAATGGAAGCTATATAGAAGTTTTCAATAGTGATTGGGCAATGTTTGGAGGCTCTAATCAGCATAATTCCGATTCGATAAAGGTGGATCAAACCCCTTATCATAACCAACGATATAGTATGAAAGTTACCGTTCCCCCATTAGGAATGAGCATCTTCATGAAGCAAACAAAAAAACGACGGAGGAGTGGTTTTTATAGTGTCTAAAAAAGTGATAGCTATGCTACTTGCAGGAGGACAAGGAACTCGACTTGAGGGATTAACGAGGGAAATAGCCAAACCAGCTGTTCCGTTCGGTGGAAAATATCGCATTATTGATTTCACATTAAGTAATTGTACACATTCTGGTATCGATACGGTTGGGGTGTTAACGCAGTATCAACCCCATGTTTTAAACAATTATGTTGGTGAAGGAAGGGCATGGGATTTAGATTGTCGCTCTGGTGGTGTCTCTGTTCTTCCACCTTATAAAGGGCAAGATGGAGATCATTGGTATAAAGGAACGGCCAATGCCGTTTTCCATAATTCTCATTTTATTGATCTATATGACCCTGAGTATGTCCTGATCATATCTGGTGACCATATTTACAAAATGGACTATAACAAGCTGCTTCAAGCCCATGTGCAAAAGAGAGCTGATGCATCGATCGCGGTCATTCAAGTACCTTGGGCCGACGCTCATCGTTTTGGCATCATGGATCTAGACCAAACTGATAAAATTATTGAATTTGAAGAAAAACCATCCTTTCCACAGAGCAATCTCGCCTCTATGGGGGTTTATTTATTTAACTGGAAATGGCTTAAACATTACTTAACTGAAGATGATCGAAATGAGACATCATCGAATGACTTTGGTAAAGACATCATTCCAAAAATGCTTGCAGATCAAAGAAAGCTATATGCTTATCGGTTTAATGGATACTGGAAGGATGTAGGAACTGTCCAGAGCTTATGGGAAGCAAATATGGATTTTCTTGATGATGATACCGGCTTCGCCTTAGATGATCCAACCTGGCGTATCTATGCGGGAAATGCGAATCATCCTCCTCACTATATCGCACCAGCGGCTAAGGTAAAGCAATCCCTGATTAATGAAGGATCGATTATATATGGAGCAGTCGAGCACTCGGTGATATCATACAATGTCTATATTGGAGCAGGGTCCATGATTAAGGATTCAGTGATTATGCCGGATGTAAGGGTTGGAAAAAACGTGAAGATTGAGCGCGCGATCATTGGCAAAGGAACCGTAATTGAAGATGGAGCTGTTATTGGGTCCACAAATCGTTTGGAGGACATTACCTTGTTTGGGGATGACGAAATCATCTCGGAAAAGGTGCAGACTGTACTTTAAGATAGGATATGCATGATAAGGAAAGGACGTTGGAGATGAAAGTTTTAGGGGTTATTAATTTAATGAATGAAAAGCCATTTTTAAAAGAATTAACGGAACATCGGAGCTTAGCTTCGGTTCCATTCGCGGGGCGATACCGCTTTATTGACTTTACTATGTCCAATTATATGCATGCAGGAATCAAACAGGTAGCAGTGTTTACGAACGACAAATTCCGCTCGGTTATGGATCATCTAGGCTCGGGAAAAGAATGGGATTTGGATAGGCATAATGGTGGTTTGTTTATGCTGCCTGCTGTCCAGCAAGATAAAAAGTTAAATGGAGATATTCAGGCCTTCTATGATTATCTTGACATGTTCCGACGTTCACCAGCAGAAGTTATAGTCCTTTCACCAGGTTATCATGTTGGAAAAATAGATTATCAGGACGCTCTTCGGCAACATGAAATGAGTCAAGCGGATATAACGCTCCTCTACAAGCATTATGACGGTGACTCGATTCGAGAACCAATCTATCATACATGCCAATTACGAGAGGACGGTAGTATAGTGGATCTCGATCTGTTTTCAGTTCCGCATAGAGGAGATCCCATTTGCTTGGAAACGTATATCCTGAAAAAATCATTATTCATTGAAATGATTGAACACTGCTATCAAAATAATCAACAGGACTTTTTAAAGGATGGCATCAAAGCCAATATCGAGCAGCTTGATGTGCAAGGTTACTCCTTTCAAGGACATATGCCTTTTATTCACTCAACCGAAAGTTATTATGCTAGTAATATGGCGTTTTTACATCCAGACATTATTCGTTCCTATTTTTATGAACAATGGGATATATACACAAAAGTAAAGCATGAGGCACCTGTTAAATATTCAGCTGCATCCAATGTTTCCAATTCCTTTATTGCTAATGGCTGTGAGATCGAAGGAACCGTAGAAAATAGTGTGCTTTTTCGCGGAGTGACCGTGAAGAAAGGAGCGATTGTACGAAATAGCATTATTATGCAGAAGGGAGAAATTGAGGAAGGTGCTTATATAGAAAATATTATCACGGATAAACATGTGAAAATTAGTGAGAAGAAAGCTTTGGTTGGCGAGACCGGGCTAAAGGTGATTAAAAAATCGGAAATCGTGTAATGGAGGACGTTTATGAATGTATTGTTCGCAGCTTCAGAGTGTGTGCCCTTTATAAAAACAGGAGGTCTTGGAGATGTCATTGGGGCATTGCCAAAGGCCTTGCAAGATCAAAATGTAAAAGTAAGTGTCATCTTACCTAAATATGAAGATCTCCTTTTTGAACATAAGCAACAATTATCTTTTGTGACAAGCATCCAAGTACCTGTTGGCTGGCGATCGCAACATTGTGGAATTGAGCGAATTTTAATGGACGGGATTCATTACTACTTTTTAGATAATGACTACTACTTTAAGCGGCATGGCAGCTATGGATTCTTTGATGATGGAGAACGTTTTGCTTTTTATTCACGAGCAGTACTAGAAGCCTTGCCTTATTTAGAGGATCAACCAGATATTATTCATTGCCACGATTGGCAAGCAGGTCCAATTAGTGTTTTATTAAAGGCTCATTATCAAAGTCATCCGTTTTATCGTCACATTCAAACCGTTTTTACGATACATAATCTACGCTACCAAGGCGTGTATCCAAAGTCCGTTTTAGCCAATCTATTGGATTTAAGTGAATTATATTTTCATATGGATGGTTTAGAGTTTTTTGGGAACGTTAGTTATTTGAAAGCTGGTTTGGCTTATTCGGATCTTATCACAACTGTCAGTCCCACTTATGCGATAGAAATTCAAGACCCATATTATGGAGAACAGTTGGATGGTTTTTTGCGAACAAGAAAGGGTGAGCTAAAAGGGATTTTAAATGGGATTGACACTGATCTATATAATCCTATGACAGCCCCATTTATAGAGCAAAATTATGATGAACTGATAGGGAAAGGGAAAAATAAAGAGAGGTTACAAGAATCCCTCGGCTTAATTGTCGATCAAGAAGTGCCAGTGCTGGCAATGGTCACCCGTTTAGTCGAGCAGAAAGGCTTAGACCTTGTCCTTCACGTCTTTCATGAGATTATGAATAACGGTGTTCAATTTGTGTTACTTGGAACAGGAGAAGATAAGTATGAACAGGCCTTTAAGGAACTAGCCGCACAGTTTCCAGTACAGGTTTCTTTTCTAAATTATTTTGATGAGGGGCTAGCTCACAGAATCTATGCTGGTTCTGATCTATTCCTAATGCCATCACAGTTTGAACCGTGTGGAATCGGCCAGCTCTTGGCACTACGCTATGGCAGCCTGCCGATTGTTAGGGAAACAGGGGGATTACGCGATTCCGTTGTCCCATACAATGAATTTACGAATGAAGGATATGGTTTTTCATTTGCGAACTATAATGCCCATGATATGCTTTACACCATTGAAAGAGCCGTTTGGTTATATCGCTACCAACCTAAAAAGTGGAAACTGCTAGCAGAAAAGGCCATGAAACTCGATTTCAGTTGGAAGGCTTCAGCTGCTGAGTACCAGGAGATGTATGAGAGATTGCTATCCAACCAAGAGCTTCAGCTGCTTAGCTAGTAAATATTTAACAATAGGATAATGATGAATGACACTTTTGTTATTTCCTCCATTCTGATGCATATAATTTAACAAAGAAATCTTTAGAGATTTCTTACATTTTAAGGGGGGATATGATGAAAGTAAGGAGTGCTTTGAATGCATTGATTGGTGTTTGGTTTTTTATTGCGCCTTGGGTTATGGGCTTTTCGGATGAATCAGGGGCTTTATGGTTAAGTTTAGTTGTCGGAGCCATTCAGATTATCGTTGCATTATGGGGTTACAGTACAAGTGGTGGTTGGAATTCGTGGCAAAATTGGATCTCATTCATTACTGGTATCTGGTTTATTATTTTTCCATTTATTTATTCATTGTCGAGTGGGGAGATATGGGCGAGTGTAATTCTTGGGGTAATCACAGCTATATTGAGTTTGTGGAACCTAGGGTCAGTATCAAATTCTAAAGCTACTGATTAATATTAAATGTGTAAAGGACACTGTTAATCGTTACCGACAGAGGGAATCATTATTCTGTTAAATCAGAAAGGTATTTTCATAGAGTATGATTGTTACCGAAAAAGTAACAAACATAAGCATGGAAAGAGGGGAACCTTTTAACCTCTCTCCATGCTTTTTCGATTTCCAAGAGCTAATTTAAGATATCAGCTCGTATAATTATCAAAATATCCCTGAATAAAGACAATCGGTGTGCCTTTATCTCCGCTTCCTGAAGTTAGGTCAGAAAGAGAACCAATTAAATCTGTTAATTTCCTTGGGGTTGTTCCTTGGGCTTCCATAGCGCCTACGAGATCTTCACCCTTATTATCAATAAATTCGTTGATCGCGTGTTGGAGTTCTTCCCCTCTTAGATCAGCAAAGTTGTTATCTGCTAAGTACTTTAATTTTACTTCATTCGGTGTTCCATCAAGCCCGCTTGTATAAGCAGGAGAGACGACTGGGTCAGCAAGTTCCCAAATTTTCCCGACTGGATCTTTAAAAGCGCCATCCCCGTATACCATTACTTCTACCGTTTTGCCTGTCTTTTCTTTCAAGATTTGTTGAACTTGATCGACAATCGGCTGACAATTGCGTGGGAAAAGCTTGACCTTGTCTTCTGTTGATTTATTTGAACCTAGAAGACCATACTCCTCATTATATCCACTACCATCAATAGAGGCTGATAAGATATTATCCAAACTATAAATCTTTTCTCCGCCATTAGCTTGCAAAATTCTTTTCGTTCTTTCTCGTGTATGGATATCACATGTGAGCACATTTTTTGTATAGTCTAAAATGGTCTTGGGTTGGTTGGAAAAAATAACTTCACAGGCAGCACCGCATTCCTCAATCAGAGATTTGTAGTACTCAATATAATCGACTCCAGTAAACGTATGCTTGATAAAGCCAAAATGGTTACGGAATTGTTCCTCCGTTAGCACATCTGTCCATGGATTGACACCCTTTTCATCAAGCAGGTCGATATCCACTAAATGGTTTCCCACTTCGTCAGAAGGATAGCTTAGCATTAAGATAATCTTCTTTGCTCCTTTTGCAATCCCGCGCAAACAGTTGGAAAAGCGGTTTCGACTTAAAATTGGGAAGATGACACCAATTGGTTCATCACCGAATTTTGCTTGAACATCTTTCGCGATATGATCGACAGTTGCATAATTTCCTTGAGCTCGAGCAACAATTGATTCTGTAATGGAGACAATATCTTTATCGTTAATTTGAAACCCTTCAACCTCAGCCGCTGTTAGTACACTATCGACAACAATGTCTTCGATTTGATCCCCTTGGTTAATGATCGGACAGCGAAGACCTCTGGTTATTGTTCCAACTACTCTTTCCAATATGACCGCTCCTTAAAATAAAAGTTAATTACATGCTTTACGTTCATTGAGATTTAAAGGCCTGATAAGCATATCATCCTTTTGAATAACTCACCTTTGTAATATACAATACTACAAGGGTATAAGTAAAATGAATATATCAAATACCTGATATAAGTGGTGGTTATGTATATGATGCGTTAAAAAGTTCCTATGCCGTATAGTATGGAGCAGACCTGATAAAAAGTATTCACGTTCATACATAAAAGAGTGGTACATGGTCACTCTTTTAAATACTTATTACTATATTCCTTTTCTTCTTCTTGAGTTTTCTTTGCTACCTTAGGTCCACGGCCTTCATTAAAGTTCTTTATTATTGTGAACACATCCCGATCTACCTCATCGAAATTATTTTCCTGCCACTTTTTCAGAATAGAGAGGTGATCATTATGAACCTTCGTATCCATATCCATGGATGAAATTTTATCCATAAAATACTCAATATATGGACTTTCCATTGGAATACGTCTAAACGACTCATCGTTTATTTGGCCCTCTGGGTTGTATGCCCCTTCAATGGGAGCATCCTCTAGTCCGTTTTTATACGATCTTTTATTACTTTGTCATCATCATTAAACCAAATGACTAACCATTCACTATCGATTCTGATTAGCCCTCGTTCATCCCCGAGATAATAAACGATATTATTTTCTTCTTTGAAATACCATGTTTCAGTCGGATCTCCTAATAAGTGGACTATTTCTTCTCTTGATTTATCTGATAACTTGTAATCAGTGAGTAAATCATCAACCATGTAGACTCTTTCTCCAGGATTATTCACCCATCTTTCAGTTGAAAAATGAGATTTATATTCATTAAGGGTTAACATAAATCCGCACAAAATAGGCAGAGTAGAAACTAGAATAAACTGGATGATAAATCGGCGTTTTTCTTTCTTATTAGCAGTAGCTTTAGTCTGTTTTTCCAACACCCATCGAAATACTACTAGGATTATAAAGGGTAAGAGAATCGCTGTTGTGCTCACCAAATTATAGGTAGGGCGTAACCAGTATATATACAGGATATATCCTAAATAAATTAAAATGTACAAATCAACATACAGACGATATATATTTTTAATATTCACACAATATCCCCTTGTTTTAATTACTTTTTAAATTATATACAATATATGACGATTAACAAATAGAATAGTTTCACTTTTTGTAATTTCCTTATTTTTTAATAAAGGCTATGTTGATTGGTTTTAAGTCGATCCATCCCCTCCAATCATAACAATTATTGTCATCCCTGCTTTTTATGAGATAATTAGAGCTGAAATCCATTCTTCACCAAATGTCTGTAGAATCACTCCCAAATGATTTAGGTTTCATAAGACTATTCACAAACCGGAATATTAAAAGTTGCTGCCTTAATCCTGCTTTTTATAAGAGGTGTTTAGATGATAAGTAAATTAGATCTGTATAAGGTTTTTTGTCAGGTAGGGAAAGATAAGAGCTTTTCCAAGGCTGCAAAAGAATTGTATATGACACAACCCGCTGTCAGTCAAGCCATGAAACAGCTGGAAAGAGAATTGGAAATCCGCTTATTTAATCGTACGCCTAAAGGAGTGTCTTTCACAAACGAGGGAAGTCTTCTCTTTGAGTATGTTCAATCGGCAATTAATTTGATTGAAACAGGCGAGGAAAAAATAGCAGAATTTAAAAACCTGACAACAGGCGAATTAAAAATTGGGGTAGGAGATACGATCTCACGGCACTTTCTACTTCCCTATTTAGAAACCTTTCATCAACGCTATCCTAATATTAAATTTAAAATTGTCAATGGCACGACCTTAGAGATGTGTTCCCTTTTAAAATCGGGTGGGATCGATGTCGCGATTTGTAATTTTCCAATTGAGGATCAGAGCCTAAAACAAATCCCATGTATGGATATTCACGATATTTTCGTGTGTGGCCCAGAATATCGGAAAAGTATAATTGAGCCCATTAGTTTAGAGGAAATAACAAAATTCCCCTTGATTTTATTGGAGCCTAAATCGAACTCAAGACAATATGTTGAGGAATATATACGATCCAAAGGCATCCAGATTGAACCTGAATTTGAATTGGGATCTCATGATCTATTACTAGAATTTGCAAAAATCAACCTTGGAATTGCCTCTGTCACAAAAGAGTTCTCCTTGGATTATCTGAATAATGGCTTGTTAGATGAAATTGAATTATCCGAGAGCATTCCGAAAAGAAGTGTAGGCGTCTGCTTTTTAAAAAGTGTGCCGTTATCACCAGCATCGACGAAGTTTGTTGAAGTGATCGAAGGGGAATGAATAATGGCTAATTTACTCTCATTTATAAGATAGGGCCTGCAATAACAGTCTGTTAAGTCCCGGTAAATATGGAAAAGAAACAATGGTACGAGAATATGCACTGTGGACAACTGAAAAATGGGACGTGTACTTTTATGAGATTCATGGTATAATACATATAGAAACTTCATAAAATAATAACAACCGTTTCATGCGGACACATGAAACGGTTGAACAGACTGAACCCCGACAAGAGGGGTTTGGCAGCTTAGGAAATAATCCCTCACTTACCTGCTAAAGTGCATGAGGGATTATTTTTTATGGTTTTTATCTGACATGATAAACGCTATTAACATCCCGAAGGAAATCATTAACGCTAACACGTTTTCAAAATCCATTGGCAACACCCCCCACTTGGGAAGTCTCCCGCCGAAAACTACGGACAAGTTGACAAGTGCTACCCTAACCCCTCATACGAAGATAGTCTATTAAGTTATATTGTATCATATTTGGAAAGATAACCTCTATAAAGATTAGCAAAAACATAGCAGGCAGTATTATCAAAACTTCTATGAAACTTGTGTTTAAAAGTAACCCTTGTTCTAAGAGTCGGAGAGTATAAAAATTTGGCTAGCATTAGGGCCCAATTAAGTGTAGCCGATCCATCGAAAAGCAAACACTTATAGTCGCTGTAATTCTATCCGTTCCGCTAGATATAATGATACTGTTAAGTAACAATAAGGTGTAGTTTTTTTATAAATAGGAATTTTAAAGAGGTATTAACCGACATAGTGCTTTATATATGGGATTAGCCAGCATCAAAAAATCAATGAGGTGAAAACACATGTCGCATGTAAGAATACGATGTACAGGTCTAATAATCGAAAATAACTCTATACTTTTAGTTGAATATGATGATAATGGGGTTCATTACAATTTACCTGGTGGAGGACTAGAACCGGGTGAAACTATATTAGAGGGTGTTGCAAGAGAAGTGTTAGAAGAAACCACAGCACAAGTTGATGTTGGACCGTTAGCATTAATTTATGAGCTTGCCCCGCACAAACAGTCTGGCGATTATGACGTTAATGAGAAACACGGATTGCACCTCATTTTTGAATGTACATTAAAAAAGAATTCAATACCACAATTACCTCAATATCCCGATCCTTATCAATCGGCGGTAAAATGGATCCCACTAGAAGAATTAGATTCCATTTTACTAATACCAAATATTAAACAGCAAATAAAAAACTATATTACGAACAAAAGAAATATCGAATTAGTTGAGGATTATACCCTGGATAGACTCCGATTAGAGCAGTAGTAATTTATATTTCAGACCATACTATTGGGGGCTTTAGCTGAAAAAGATTTAAACAACGTTACTATTGATTTTTGAGCGCAAGCATATTTAATCGCACAGAAATTAAACAACTTCAAGGAGCCCTTCTACAATAAAATGGAGAAAGGCTACTATATTTTTATATCATCCACATTTCTGGACGGTATAATACGTGTCTCAGCTCCAAAAGTGAACAATTTGAATGTCATTAAACAGCTGCTTGATCACTTGCTTGGAGTCAATCTGCCATCATTATTGTTGAATCTTTGGTTCCAATTTGTACTAGCTATTCACGCATATTCTCAATGAATGTTTGTGTTTCTTTATAAGTAAAATCAATTTTAAGCGAGCCCCAACAGGGTTGACCCTACTTCAATCTTCTTCTCAAGCTCTTTGACATCCTCTTTTTCAATTGCTATTCTCTTGTAAAGGAGGATTGTGCACATGAGTGTTTATGATTTCTCGGCAAAGACAATGGATGGCAAGGACAAGCCACTGGCAGACTATAAAGACAAAGTACTTTTAATTGTGAATACAGCAAGTAAATGTGGGTTCACGCCACAGTTCGAAGGATTGCAAAAACTATATGAAACGTATAAAGATCAAGGGTTTGAAGTACTTGGATTTCCATGTAATCAATTTAGTAACCAGGATCCAGGTACAGATGCAGAGATTTCCAACTTTTGTCAGGCGAATTATGGGGTTTCCTTTCAAATGTTCAGTAAGATCGATGTGAAGGGAGAAAATGCACATCCGCTCTTTATCTATTTAACCCAAGAAGCAAAAGGGATGGTTACGAACCAAATTAAGTGGAACTTTACGAAATTTTTAATTGATAAAAACGGCGAAGTAGTGGATAGATTTGCTCCGCAAACAAAGCCCGAGAGCCTTGAAAAGGAAATTGAAAAACTTCTATAACTAAAGCCTATGGAGATCAATGTAAGACGGACTGGGATTAAATCTGTGAATTAGGAAGCCCCTTCTTCAAGTAGTCCGTAGGGACTGCTTGAAGAAGGGGGTGTTCACGTAAACCAAGCCTGGTCTAATTTATCATAATAAGGTTTTAACTGCTGTTGAAGTTGTTGAAAAACTTGTTTTTCTTCCTGTTTTAATATTTCATAACAGTCATTTGCTTGACCAACTTTCAGTTGATAAGGTGCTATGTCTTGTAGCAAGGAGATAAAGTGAAACTTCACTCAATGGGTTTTTTTCATACCCCCACTGAGTGTTAGTTGAACCAATCGGGGATTTACTGGCAGTTGATCCCCCACTTACAATTCTTTTTTTCTCTTCGAATTCTTGGATGGGGGTCTTACTGCTAGTTAATTCGGGATAAATTGATAAAACTCTTGAGGCTCTAAGACTTCTTTTAGGTTTAGCACCATCCCTATAACCTCTCTTTCATTATTTTTTTGGCACTAGCCCCATTGAAGCATCACGGATATACTTTTAATTTCGTTTTAGCCAGTGATTTTGTTCTTACTATTGCCGAATATCAATCCACCAACGATCTTTCGCATTCATGTCCTCCGTATCACCAGATCCGCTGTAATGAAAAGCTTCAAGGAAGATTGAATCCAATTTGTCTTCATCTACAAAATAGCCCAAGTTAATCTGCATTGTTTCTCCTGGTTGGAGACTGCCAATATTGTAAAAGCTTTTTCCGTCTCCGTGTGGTTCTAAATAGTCGACTTCTCCCGTCATGATACTTTCTTCGGCAATCCCTTCTTCTCCAGCATAACTCCACGCATTCTTTTCCGATTTAAGCACTTGTAAGGATGGATGCATATAGATTTCTTCTGTTGCCTGTTTACTATTGTTCTTCACTGTTGTGGTTAAGTAGACAAATTTGAGATTGACTGAAGGAGATTCTATTAATTTGTTAATCGAGTCTTTCCCATCTCCTACTTGGTATACATCCCGTTTGTATGACAGCAATTTTTTCGTCTCGTCCAAAGCCTTGTTAGCAGTTAGTGTTCCTAATCCAACGGGATTAAAGTTTTCTTCTTTAAAATCTTCAATTGAATCAAAGACTTCCACTTTTTCGATCACATAATCCAGTTTGTTGATAGTTCCAGCTAGCTCAAATTTGACTGGCACCGTTTGACCAACTTTAAATAATTGCTTACTATCTTTCTTTAAAGGAATAACCCTCGATTTTGTCGGTTTCTCTGCTTCCTCTTTTTTTTGGTTGGCAAGGAATTCATCATAATCCATTGTGTAGGATGCATTCTCCTCTGAAGCTGGTTCAAGGGAAATATTCTCCATGACAGTCATCATTTGTTCATCACTTACATCCGTTCCCACGTAAGTTTGTAACATCATCCCCTCTTCTTTGAATAATAGAAAAATTTGTCTATCAAACGCTAAATCGTTGCTGCCGTTGTCTCTACTGACAACCACCGCTTTTCTGCCGTTAATCTCCACTGCTTCAGAATTGCTTGAGTACATAGTTGAGAAGTCGGAATTTCTCCCTAATCGCCAAAGTAAGAAGGAAAATCCACCTTGTGCGTAGTTATCTTTAAAGGAATATTTTACTCCAGTTTCATCGTTTGCTTCCATATTTTCTGGTAAATAGTCGATTTTCAGCTTATACCAAGTATCATTCCTTTTGAAGGCCTTATTAGCTATGGAAACAATCACTTCATAATTTTGTTTTTGCACAATCATATCATATGCCTTTACTGCTCCAAAAACAGTCGTGGGCATGCCAATGAATAAACAAGCTGCAGCGATTAAAATGCTTTTCCTTTTTCGTTTGGTCCGAGGCCGTTTATTTTTTAGCTTAATTTCTTCCATAAATAATTTCTTTTTATGCGTGTAGGTATCTGAAAATGCATGTCGTTCTTCCAACTTATCAAAATCATCTAAAGCGATTTTTTCCGCTATTTCATCCATTTTTTTTGAGTCCTTTGAGTTCATCATTTTGGCTACCTCCTATGATCGTAAGTACTCGTTTTCGTGCACGTTCAAATTGCTTTCGTACATTCATTCCCGTTATCCCCATGAGCTTTGAAATTTCTTGATAATTCAAGTCATAGAAGACTTTGTACTTAAAGACTTGTTTGTAAGATTCTTTCAACGTTTTTAAGAGTGTATCAATTTGAACTTCAGACATTACACGCTGTTCCCACTCCCCAATATTTCCATCAGTCACTTCTGTTGACTCTCTCTGACATTCTTCTAGGAGGAGTTCTTGTCGTTTATTTTTTCGATAACTATCAATTGCTTTATTTTTTGTCATCCGCAGAATATAGCGTTTCAGTTCTTGATTATTCAGATTACGGAGTTTTTCTAGATGCCGGTAAAGAGTAATAAATGTCTCTTGAACTACATCTTCAGCCTGCTGAATATTATTCAAGATAGAATAGGCTGCATAATAAACCTTTTGTTCATATAACTCATATAGCTCTTCCATCTTTTCATAGTCGTTGTTTGGACTTTTCATCTAATTCCTCCCTTCACACTATATAACGAATGAAGTATGAACTTTTGTGACATGTCTACTTAATAATTGTGTAAATAATATAGAGTTTAAATATAAAACAATTGGAAGCAAATAGGAATCATCTATTTTGTTGCGAAGACTGTAACCACAATGGTTTGAAACAGTATAACTAGATGTCAATTTATCCATCATTCCCTCAACAGGCACAATCCGTTATAATAGGAAAGTATGTAAAATGACATATGCTATTTTTTCGATTAAATATGATGGGCAAAACATAAATAGAGGTTGGATAAATGCACTTGTGCTTATCCGCAGAGGAGGGACCCTAAGTTGAAGGATATGATAGGAGAAACTTGGGAAACAGAAATTCGCCAATTGGATGCAAAAGGTTCGGGACAGGCTGTTGTTTGGCGGGAAAATGAACATGGAAATAAGAAGAAATTAAAGCTAACAATCCCGCGTACGCTGCCAGGTGAAAAGGTGAGAGTCACTGTTGATCAGCCCCATCGCAGACGAAGGAAGGCTATTCCGGATGAAATTATCCAAGCTCATCCTAAAAGAATCGAACCAGCTTGCCAGCATTTTGACCGTTGTGGAGGCTGTGTTTGGCAGCATTGGGCATATACAGGCCAGCTGGAGCAAAAGACCAATCATGTGAAACAAGCATTAGAAGCACAGGGGTTTGATCCAAATGTAGTGAAAGATGCGATTGGAATGGAGGAGCCTTGGCGTTATCGGAATAAAATGGAATTCACCTTCTCTCCTGAAGGGGAGTTGGGCTTACATGAACAGGGGAATTTCCGTAAAATCATTTCTTTAGAAACATGTTTAATTGCCGGAAAAGAAATGGTTGAGGCAACGATAGAAGTAGCAGAATGGGCGAAGGAGCATCAATTAAAAGGCTATGATAAAGATGCCCATGAAGGGTTATTACGTCACCTGATGGTGCGTCAATCGTATGCGACTGGGGAAATGATGCTGGCTCTTTTTGCAACAGAAGATCCATTTTTACACTTAGAACAAGAGGTAAAGGATTTAGCTAAACGTATTGAGCAAAAGTTCCCACAAGTAAAAAGTCTTTTATGGATGGAAAATACGGATTGGGCTGATCGGACACAATCGGAAAAAACCCATATCTTATCTGGTCGTGATTTTATCTATGATGAGATGCTTGGCTATCGTTATCGTCTATGGTTTGATACCTTTTTTCAAACGAATCCGACCCAAGCACAGAAGTTAGTAGAACTAGCTTTAGAGATGGGGCAACCGAAACAAACGGAAAAAATGATTGATCTGTTCTGTGGAGTTGGCACCTTTTCTCTACCTTTTGCTAGTAGAGTTGAAAAGCTAGCGGGAATTGAAATTGTCGAAACGTCGATTCAATCAGCGAAACGAAATGCTGAAGACAATGGACTCACAAACACCCATTTTTTAGCCAAGGATGCGCGAAAGGGAATTGATCAGGTCTTGGAAAGCTTTGGAAGACCAGAACTATTGCTGCTAGATCCGCCGCGTTCAGGCGCAGGTGGAAAGGTGATGCGCCGAATCGGCCGTTCCCAGCCAGAAAGGATCGTCTATGTATCTTGTAATCCAGATACATTTGCGATAGATCTTAAAGAACTCGTCCCATTTGGCTATAAATTAGAACTCGTCCAACCAGTAGACCTATTTCCGCAAACATATCATGTTGAATGCTGTGCGTTGCTAACTTATACGGGTGTTTAGGTAAAGATACCCTTCCAATTCAGATCCGGACTTCGTGAAAATAAACTTTTCGATTTCCGGGTCTTTTAATGTTTATCTTTTAATATGCCCGGGTTTCCTTTCATGTCAAAACAAAAAGATTAACATACTGCAAAAATTCCTTGCAATTTTTTAAAAAAAGGAGTGTATCAATCCAAGAATAAATAGTTTTCTAAATAATGGTATAATTCAATTTGTAAGGGGATACTTTTGTAAGGATTTTCAAGATAAGAAATGCACGCTAACTTTAGTTTAGGTGGAGTGAAATGGTTGATATTCAATTATTTAAAAAGTTATCTGTTGAGTCCCAGCTTGGTGAAATAGTTGGGGCCCCTGTATCCATATCAGGTGGTCTTTTACATCGGATGTATGCCATTGAAACAAGTAAAGGAAAATTAGCCATAAAATCTCTAAATCCTCAAGTTATGCAAAGGGCGGATGCCATGATGAATTATATTAATTCAGAGAGAATTGCTAATTTGGTATCAAAGGAGATACCTGCTCTCCCAGCTAAAATAATTAATGGCAATTTTATTCAAAAAAAAGATGGTCAATTTTATATTGTTTTTGATTGGATAGAGGGTGAAACGCTTAAAGCAAATATAATCAATCGTAGTCATAGTGAAAAGATGGGCTCTATACTGGCTGATATCCATAGGACAGATTTTTCGGGGCTTAACATAAAGGAAGATAGGAGCAACAATGAAAAAAACATCGACTGGAAATATTAAATACAACAAGGACAAAACAATAATGCTAATTGGGTGGAACTACTGCTTGGAAATGTTGATAAACTTTATGAGTGGAATGCAGCGGCAAATAAAGCAAATAAATTACTTTCGGCAAACTTAGTTATTAGTCATAGGGATTTAGATCCTAAAAATGTATTATGGCATAAAGATAATCCAGTTCTAATTGATTGGGAGTCCGCCGGTTATGTAAATCCAGTGCACGATGTAATTGAAACGGCATTATACTGGTCTGAAGATGAGGATGGAAATGTGGAAAAAGAAAGATTCTTTGCTTTTATAAATGGATATAAACAGAAATATGGAGAAATTCATGCAGACTGGTCTACTGTATTAGAAAATGGTTATCTAGGAAAATTAGATTGGCTTGAATATAATTTAAAACGGTCGTTATGGATTGAATGCACAGATGAAGAAGAACAAAGGATGGGTACGGTACAAGCAGTAGAAACGATAAAAGAACTTAAGAATTATTCAGAGGCAATTTCAAGATTGGTTGCTTGGCTAAAAAATGAAGAATAATCATGCTATAACGATAATTGTTGGGCTGAGGATGATAAGTAGAAGCTGTATACACCAGATACCATAAAGAGATAGAAATGAAAAACTAAGCAAAGGATGTTCAAAATGAGTAAAGGAAATATTGAAGTCCCTCTACGATGTAAGGGGATTGCAGTTGTTTTATTGAAGAAGTTTGATAATGAGTATAAAGTGCTTTTATTAAAACAAGCAACTCCTGTTTTGCAAGATGCATGGTGTTATATTGGCGGTGGGATTGAAGAAGGTGAAACTGCTTGGCAATCTGCTCTAAGGGAAGTTGAAGAGGAGACTGGAATCACAAAGTTTTCATTGTACACGTCTAATAAATTTGATCAATTTTACTCACCTGATGAGGACTATATTTATCTTGCACCAGTATTTGTAGGATATGTGGATGACGAACAGGATGTAATATTAAACTATGAACATAGTGAATATAAATGGTTGAGTTTTAATGAAGCGATTGAACATGTCGCTTTACCAGGAAATGATGAGGTCCTTACCTTTATTGAGAAGCATTTTGTAAAGAATACTCCGAAAGAATTGCTACGTGTAGGGGGAGTTGTGTAGTGGGCTTTTATTATCTTTTGCTACTTATTATTGGTATCGTATTTATAATGCTTGGAGCCTTTCATAAGGATGTCCCTCGTCCGATTAAAATAGTTATATTTTTATTTGTAATAGGGACAGTGTTTATTGTGATGGCGCTTATATTATTGCTCCCCGGTAGCTCAGATATTATTGCAGAACTTTTGAAGTGGAATGGATAATGTTAATTCTCAAGGAGTCTGATATGACCAAATACGGAGTTATTTCTTTGTTATCTTTTCCAATTATAGTAATTTTGCTATTTACTGTAAGACTAGAAGCGGATCCTTACCTTATTGTCTTCGTATCAATCATCATAGCTATTATTGGAATTATTCTGGCGTTCAAAGAGAATAAAAAAGTAACGATAATATCTTTGATGATACTACACTCCATGACCCTTACATATTTATTTTTTCTTTTTGTAACTGTACTCTTTCTTGATGCAAGAGTTCAGAATGGCTAATTTATCTTAATTTATATGGACTACGATTTATAGGGATGGACAAAGAGATTATGTTTGGTTTACACTGGCAATCATGTTATAGATAATTTAGGGGATAACTAGCACCAATCTTTAGGTGTAGAATTGACCTGAAAGTAAGGAATTAGGGGGAAGATACTATGAGCGCAAAAGATAAAATGTTAAATCAAGAATACTATATAAGCTGGGACGACGAGTTAACCAGGGAAAGAGAAAGAGCCAAAGATTTAGTGTTCGAATTAAATAATTTAAAACCTTCAAAACGTCACGAAAGAAGCCAAATTATTACCCAGTTATTTCACTCTATAGGAGAAAATGCGTGGATTGAATCACCTTTTAACTGTGATTATGGATATAATATTATAGTTGGGGATAACTTCTACGCAAATACAAATTGCACAATTTTGGATTGTGCCAAGGTTACTATTGGAAACAATGTGTTATTTGGTCCGAACGTTAGCTTATATACACCAAATCACGCAATCGATGCGGATGAGCGTAAAGAAGGTTATGAGTGTTCATTGCCAATAAATATAGGAGATAATGTTTGGATTAGTGGATCAGTTACGATTGTTCCGGGAGTGACTATTGGTGATAATACAATTATTGGGGCTGGAAGTGTTGTAACAAAAGATATACCTGCAAATGTTGTTGCGGCAGGTGTACCATGCCGAATTCTTAGATCTATCACTGAAAAAGATAAAATAGAGTTAAAGGTACCCGAAACAATCATTAAATAATGTAAGTGCTAAAATAAGTTATTCCGACCTAGACCCCGGATTCGTGAAAATAAACATTCCGATTTCGAGGTCTTTTTTTGTGCATCCCTTTCATTCCTGATGTAAGAATTATAAATTACTGCGGAGCTGATTTAAAAATTTGTTTGCCGCTTTTGAGAATGATTGATGTTTTTTCCAGATAATATTTAGCCCGGCTTCCAGTTTTGGGTATAACGGTCGGAAGCAAAGTTCGCTATCCTCTGAGGTATCAATCAGTTTATCAATGCACATGGCATATCCGATATTTTCTTTCACCATTAGAGAAGCGTTATAAAGTAAGTTATAGCTTCCAATAATATTCAGGCTTTCTATCTCTTGACCAAACCATCCCGCTATTTCATTACTTCCAGCAGTTTGGCGTGAAATAATAAGTGGTTTATCGATTAAGTCTTTTGGATGAATGAAAGGTTTATCCGCCAGCGGACTAGTTTTTAGCATGAGTACACCCCATGTGTCTGTTGCGGGTAATTGGATATAGTTATATTTTTGCTTGTCGGCAGGTTCGATGACAATACCAAAATCCAATAACCCACTATCTAATTTACTAGTAATGTCATCTGCGTTCCCGCTATATGTATGAAATTTAATATTTGGACAAGAAGTAAGAACTTCTTTTAGTGTTTTAGCGATAATGCTCATCGCTTCTGTTTCACCACCGCCAATATATATTTCCCCACTAATAATCTCTTCAGGCTGGTTAAAATTTGCTTCTGTTTTATCTACTAAGCCAACAATTTCCTTTGCCTTTTCCAGCAAGAACATACCTTCTTCTGTTAAGCTGATTTTTCGGTTACCTCTTATAAATAAGGCTGTACCGAGTTCTTTTTCAAGATCACTTAATTGTCTTGATAACGTAGGTTGAGATAGGTGTAAATAGTCTGCTGCTGCTGAAATACTTTCTTGATTTGCTATAGCAATAAAATAACGTAATACTCGAATCTCCATGATATCCCTTCTCCTTCATATGTCTTTTTTGTATAGGAGTATATTCAATATAGGTATTTGTTATCTAAAGAATATCATTTTATAATGATGTTAACAAACAGAAATCTGAAGCAAATCAAAGTGGATGATATAGATTCCTGATTTCTTTTTCAGAGGGTAAGAAAAATAAAGTTGACTAGCTAGGAATAGATGGAACCTTTAAATAAATAATAAAGATGGACTTCTTAATCCTAAATCATGCCTTTTAGGTATATGTATATATCCGATATAGGTATTTGTTATCTATTTTAGACTGATTTATAATTATAACTATAGGAATGATGGTAAATAAAATAAAGGAGGCTTTTTACATGGCTATTAAAGATAAAGTCGTTGTTATTACAGGTGCTTCTTCTGGGATTGGGGAAGCGACAGCTAAATTGTTAGCAAATAAAGGAGCAAAATTAGTACTAGGTGCTCGTCGTGAAGATAAATTACAAAAATTGATGGACGAAATCACTAAAGACGGTGGAACATCTATTTACCGAGTAACAGATGTTACAAAAGCTGAAGACAATCAGAAATTAGTTGAGTTAGCAAAAACAGAATTTGGCAAAGTAGATGTCATCTTTTTGAATGCTGGTTTAATGCCAAACTCACCATTGTCTGAACTGAAAAGCAATGAATGGAATCAAATGGTTGATGTAAATTTAAAAGGTGTTTTAAATGGTCTTGAAGCAGTTCTTCCTGAATTTACGAAACAAAAATCTGGTCATGTGATTACAACCTCCTCCGTAGCTGGACTTAAAGCTTATCCGGGTGGAGCGGTTTATGGTGCAACAAAATGGGCTGTGCGTGATTTAATGGAGGTTCTCCGTATGGAATCGGCACAAGAAGGAACCAATATTCGAACAGCAACCATTTATCCAGCTGCAATCAACACAGAATTGCTTGAAACTATCTCTGATGAACAAACCGAGAAAGATTTTAATGCGTTGTACGACCAATATGGTATTAGTCCGGATCGTGTTGCCAATGTTGTCGCATTTGCCATTGATCAGCCAGAGGATACTAATGTAAATGAATTTACGATTGGTCCAACAACTCAACCTTGGTAAAAAAATGGCGTAGGCTGAGAGTTTAAATTGACTTGCAGTTGATTTTAAGTACTTGAATGAAAAGGGAGATGTAAACATAATGTGGACACAAAAACAAATAAATGCTTTTTCTAAAGCAGATGATATGTATATCTCACCATTTTATGAGGATGGGAAAACGCCTGGAACACCGACTTGGATCTGGTCCGTCGTGGTAGATAATAATTTGTATGTTCGTGCTTATAACGGTCAACGTTCTAGATGGTATCAATCAGCTGTAAGGCAGAGAGCAGGAAAAATAAAGTTGGCCGGACAAGAATATGATGTAACATTCCAATCGATAGACAGCGATTCAGCGTTAACGGAAAAAATTGACAACGCGTATAAAGAAAAATATGCTTCCAGCAGATATCTTGTACCAATGTTCGGAAAAGGACCTGTGAGTGCAACTGTACAGATTTTGAGTGGAAACGAATAAAAATTTTTAAAACCATCTGACCAGCCAAAAAAGAGGCATTCAGGTGGTTTTAGAAAAATAAAGGAGAAATGCAAAATGGATACGATCCAGTTGAATAATAAAGTAACCATGCCACTCTTGGGGTTTGGTGTTTTTCAAATAACGGATCACGAATTATGTGAACAGAGCGTTTTACATGCTTTAAATACCGGCTATCGGATGATTGACACTGCAGCCGGATATGGAAATGAAAAAGCAGTTGGAAATGCAATTAGAAAAAGTGGCATTGCAAGGGAAGAGGTATTTATTACTTCTAAGGTTTGGATTCAAGATAAAGGGTACGAGAAGACCATGGAATCCTTTGAAAAAACACTAGAAAATCTGCAAACAGACTACCTAGATTTATTTCTGATTCACATGCCTTATGGCGACTATCATGGTAGCTGGAGGGCGATGGAGGAATTGTATCATTTTGGGAAAATTAAAGCGATCGGTGTGTGCAATTTTCTGGAAGATCGTTTAGTTGATCTAATATTAACTCATAACGTTGTTCCGGCAGTCAATCAAATTGAAATGCACCCGTTTTGTCAGCAAAAGGAGCTTCGGGGTGTTATGCAAAAATATGACATTAAAACCATGGCTTGGGCACCTTTTGCAGAAGGTAATAATGGTATTTTTACGAATCAAACCTTATCAGAGATAGGCGGGAAATATGGCAAGAGTCCAGCTCAAGTCACATTAAGATGGTTAAGACAGAATGACATTATCACGATTCCAAAATCAGTTCACTTGGAACGCATTCAAGAAAATTTTGCTGTCGATGATTTTGAATTAAGTAACGAGGATCTTCACCAAATTGAAAAGATGGATTTGGAAAAAAGCCTGATATTGGACATTCAAAGTTTGGAAGAGGTTTATCGCCTTCATAACATTTAATTTGGATAGCGAATAGATAAAGTGACCTAAAAACTTAACAAGAAGGGGATATTTAAAGTGGAATTAGAAAAACTTTTATCCACAATGGCTACTGAAGGTATGATTCAAGGTGGTTCAG
Organism: Bacillus sp. J14TS2; assembly: GCF_018333015.1. Classification (NCBI taxonomy): domain Bacteria; kingdom Bacillati; phylum Bacillota; class Bacilli; order Caryophanales; family Bacillaceae; genus Bacillus; species Bacillus sp. J14TS2. Next base: position 75,097 of record NZ_BORE01000023.1, read on the forward strand.
AAGTCAATGTGGCAATGGTTGCAGTATCAACCGAAACGAGACGTCTATGTGCACAGTTGAATAATGGCGTTTATACAGACGAGCAGATTAGACAACAAGTTTCTCATATTATCGGTCAAGAATTGGATGAAGGGTTTTCCCTGTTTTTGCCATTTACAGCAGATTTCGGAAAAAACATTAAAATTGGGAAAAATGTATTCATTAATTCTGGATGTCGTTTTCAAGATCAAGGTCAAATCATCATTGGGGACGAAAGTCTAATTGGTCATAATGTTGTTTTTGCGACAATTAATCATGATTATAATCCCTTAAACAGAGGAACTATGTACTTGAAACCCATTGTATTGAAGGAGAGAACGTGGATCGGTTCTAATTCAACAATTCTCCCGGGTGTTACAGTTGGTGAAAATGCCATTGTTGCAGCTGGAGCGGTAGTAACGAAAGATGTAGAACCCAATACGATTGTTGGCGGAAATCCTGCTAAGGTTATAGCGAATCTAGAGGATAAAATGTAACTAATCAATACAAATATATCTCTTTAAATAGTTATAGCACGGGAGGGTTTTATGAATACTATTGTTAAGCCAATACTATCTTCACTCATCATATTTTCAATGTTTTTAACAGCCTGTCATAGTGGAAACAATAAAGAAAAAATGAGCAACGAAGAAAATTCGACTATAAATCAAAATAGCAATCAAGAAGTGACAGAAAGTAAATCAAATAATGAGGAAAGTCAAAATGCAACAGCTGATAATAATAGGGTAGTTCCTAATAAGGAGGCAAATAATATAGGAGACACAAAAATAAAATTAACATTTCACGATGAAGAAGTCATTGTTCGTATGCTTGATAATCCAACGAGTAATGCCTTCTTAGAACTACTGCCTCTAACACTGACATTTGAAGATTATGCAGGAACCGAAAAAATTAGTTATCCGCCAAGTGAATTATCGACTGAGGGGGCACCATCAGGAATAGATCCTGCTGCTGGAGATTTTACTTACTATGCTCCATGGGGGAATTTAGCTATATTTTATCAGGATTTTGGTCATTCTAATGGACTGATTAAATTAGGGGAATTTGAATCAGGAATAGAAAAACTTGAAAACCTTGATGGTGATTTTGAAATGGTCATTGAAATAATCGATTAAATTATTATGAAAGATAAAAAGTTGCCAATGGAGGAATAAAAGTGAAATATACAGTTATTACGGGAGCAAGTTCAGGAATAGGATATGCAACTGCTTTGGCATTTGCAGAGCGTGGAAAAAGCCTTATATTGGCTGCCCGCAGAGAAGAGAAGTTAGAAGAATTAAAGGGTAAAATCAAGCGGATTGATCCAAGTTTAGATGTTGTTGTTGCATCTGTCGATTTATCAGTAGCAGAAAAAGTTCATACATTTTATGAATCATTAAATAAATATGAGTTAGAAACATGGATTAACTGTGCTGGTTTTGGAAACTTTGCTTCTGTAAAAGAACAAAAGTTAGATAAAGTTGAATCCATGCTGCGTTTAAATATCGAAGCAGTAACTATTCTTTCTACACTGTTTGTAAGAGATTATGAAAATGTGGAAGGTACACAGCTTATTAATGTCTCTTCGGCAGGTGGTTATATTATGATCTCTGATTTCGTAACTTACTCCGCCACAAAATTCTACGTAAGTTCGTTCACAGAAGGCTTGGCGCAAGAGTTAAAAAGTAAAGGTTCAAAAATGCAGGCAAAGGTTCTAGCCCCTGCTGTGACAGAATCAGAATTTGAACTCCATTCTTTAGATGTTAATGAGTTTCAATATGAAGGACAAGTTTCTAAATTTCATACATCAAAAGAGATGGCTGGTTTTATGTTAGGCCTTTATGATAGCGACAAAATAGTAGGTATGGTGGATGAATCAACTTATGAATTTCATTTGAAGGACCCAATTTTCCCATTTAGAGAATTTAACTAGAATTGAAGCATTTTGATCAAATAGTTGTTGAAAAAAGAAGATAAAACAGTGAATACATTGATTATTGGCGCAAACATTTAAGTGGCAGTATTCACTATGGCCGAAATGGCGCCCTCAGCAATTTGGTATACGCATCAGATAGTACCATCAAAGCGTCGAAGATATTTAGATGCTCCAGCAAAGCCGAGTCTCAGTTGCCATCCTCGACTTTGTGTTGAGAAGATTATCGCATATTTCTCATTGGGAAGTTTGCCACACTATTTTTCTCAAAAGGTTTTACTTAATCTCAAACAACATAGTATAATAGTTTTCTGTGAATTTCCTGGTGTATGAAATAATGTAATTACCAAAAAGAAACATAAAAAATCCCCAGCGACTTCATGTAAGATTAAAGTACCTAACAGGGAACTCAATCTCATCACCCACTCACTAAAAATAGGAGG
>NZ_BORE01000024.1:0-70285 GCF_018333015.1 Bacillus sp. J14TS2
ACCGGAGCCACTGGACCGACCGGCGCTACTGGACCGACTGGTGCCACTGGACCGACTGGTGCCACTGGGCCCACCGGCGCTACTGGACCGACCGGAGCCACTGGACCAACCGGCGCTACTGGGCCGACTGGCGCTACCGGACCGACTGGTGCCACTGGACTTGCGGGAGCCACCGGACCGACTGGCGCTACTGGACCGACTGGTGATCCTGGACCGACTGGCGCTACTGGGCCGACCGGAGCCACTGGACTGACCGGAGCCACTGGGCCGATCGGAGCCACTGGACCAACCGGCGCTACTGGGCCGACTGGCGCTACCGGACCGACTGGTGCCACTGGACTTGCGGGAGCTACCGGACCGACTGGTGCCACTGGACTTGCGGGAGCTACTGGGCCGACTGGAGCCACTGGGCCGACCGGCGCTACTGGACCGACCGGAGCCACGGGACCGACTGGCGCTACCGGACCGACCGGAGCCACGGGACCGACTGGCGCTACCGGACCGACCGGAGCCACGGGACCGACCGGGGCCACTGGGCCGACCGGAGCCACGGGACCGACTGGCGCTACCGGACCGACCGGAGCCACTGGTGCTACTGGGCCTGCTTTTGCAGAAAACGGATTTTCTGCCACTCAAGCAACAATGACTGTAGCTGGATCAGAACAAATAGTCAGCTGGTCTACGATAACACCTGGCTCTTACCCTAGCCCTAACTTTGCCGCATTAGACGGAATATACACAGCGCCTGAAACAGGCCGTTATTCCATTAGTGCAACAATAAACTATCAAACAACAGCCGCACTTACCATTAGTCTTGGTGCGGGAATAAACCCAGCTTTTGAAGTTCAACGGATTACGCCAGATCCTGCAACATTGGTAACCGGCTTATTCCCTATATTGAACGTAAACGTTGCCCTACTCCTTACCTTAAGAGCAGTATTAGGTAACGGAACTGTAACGCTCGCAAGAGAAGTCGAGCTTACTGCCGGGGACCAAATTGGTCTATTCTATGTAGCTAATGGTTTAACCATCGGTTTAGACTTAGGTGGTAGTGACCAGCAAGGTATTTATTGGTCCATTAATCAAATTGCATAACACTTTAGACTGGAGCATACTTTTTGCTCCAGTCTGTTTATATGCTTTCTAACTGTATAAACGCATTTTATTATTGCATTTTTTCGATTAACCTAGCAATTCTTTTTATACATAAATTGCCTCTAAATAGACCTCAAATAAGGAACAGCCCGCCTAGCCCTTACATACAATAGTACCGCACTAACAAATCTATGAAGAAATGAGGAAATCCACTTGTCACAAGCAAATATCCCCAATATTACACCTGAGATTTCAATTAACAGAGATGATGTAATTAACCTATTGCTAGCCTCAATCGCCTTTGAAGAGTTAGGCTTAGCCCATATAATTAACGCCGAAGGAGAAAAAGTTCAATATGTATTAGGGACTTTAACAACCTCACCAGATATCATTTCAGAATTAGATGACTTACTAGCCATTAATGACAATGTCCAGTCCACGCTTGAAGTTATTCTGAAGAAAGAATTATTACTACAAACCAAACTAAAGAATATCATTGAACTCATTAGCTCATGTCCTTAAAAGTTTTAACCTAAAACCGTTCACTAAATACAAGAAAAGTGAGTAAGATGAATCATATGCAGAAAAGCCTACTTTTACTTTGTTTAAAATTTAAATTAGTGTGTTGATAAAGTAACACTTTCATCAATGAAATTTCGCTGATGGTTAGCGAAATGTATCAGGATATTCAGCGTCCGTTGATCCCGAGAATCGCAATAGGGAAAGGGTCTTACGGATTGGTTCACGCTGTTATAAAGCTAGGAGGAAGAAACATGTCAATGCCAACCATCCCTGACATTACACCGATCGTATCATTAACTCGCTGTGAGACAATCGAATTATTATTATCATCTATCGCACTTGAAGAGATTGGATTATCTCATATTTTGAATGCAGAAGGAGAAAAACTGCAAGCCTTCTTGAAAAATCATGATCATTGCCTAGACGATTACTTACTACTAAATCACAGTGTCAATCAAACACTTCGTACAATTGTCAAATCGCAAATGCTTCTTCAATTCAAGTTAGAAGATGTAGCTGACCTAGATGATCGTTGTGAATGTACCTGTGAAAAGTCAAAACATAAACCTAAAAAAGCAGATTGTCACAATTTTTATGATCCGCTCCGACCTGAAGATAATCATCATGACTGTAAAGATCATAATCATCATCGTGAAAAAAAATAAATACCCACTAAGGGGGAAATGTAAGGTGTGCAAACATGACATGACGATCAACCAAGATTTCATGAAGAGTGAAACTGAATATCTAGCATATATGCAAGCCTTCTTACATTTCCTATCATGCTGTTTACTAAAATTAACAAAAGATTCTATTACAGAAAAAGAAAGACGGCAAGCAGAGAAGCAATTGCTAAGCTCCCTACTTATATTAGAGAAGCTGCATCACCATGTTATAGCAAGAGAAAACCTATTAGAACCCTTTTTTACTTTAAAAGAGGAAGCTTCCTCTATAGATATGGTTGTGGAAGAATTAGGACATCAGTTGTTAAATACCAAAAACGTTTTTTCAAATCACTCCTTTCAATCAGATCAAGTAAAGCAACAATGTCTAACCATTCTAAGTCATTTAGTAAGTCATTATCCAATTATCCCTGTGGTTAATCAATCTCCCCCTGGTCTACCGTGGGTTACTCAAGATTTGTAGGAAGGAGAGCGAATCAAATGAGACAGATTCCCACTATTAGTTTATGTATGATTGTTAAAAACGAAGAAAAATTCTTAAACCAGTGCTTGGAAAGCGTTGATACATTAATCGATGAGATTATTATAGTCGATACTGGTTCAACAGATCGAACCAACGATATCGCCAAAAAATTTCAAGCACAAATTTTTTATTATAGTTGGGACGACCATTTTGCAAATGCAAGAAATTTCAGCTTGCAAAAAGCCACCACAGACTGGATTCTATGGCTAGATGCAGATGAACAATTGGACCATAGTAAGATTGAAGAAATCCAACAAACAGTGCAAAGAACAAAAGCGATAGCGCTCTCCTTACCTATTATCAATTATAGTGGTGACACAGTAGAAAAATCCGAAGGTCAAGCTCACCTATATTACCAGCCGCGTCTCTTCCGTAACCATCAAGGTATCCATTTTGTCCACCGAATCCATGAAACATTAGATATTCCAAGTCTCGGCTTTATCGAATATCTTGATACACCAATCTACCATTATGGTTATATTACGGAAGTAACTAAACGCAAAAATAAAGCTGATCGCAATAAACACTTATTAATGAAGGAATATCATAAAAAAGACCATAGCCCTTGGATCGAATACCATTTAGCTAGTGAATATTATCGTGAGGAGGAGTATCAACGGGCCTTAGAGTTCGTCAACAAGTCCTTGTTACAATTTTTATTAGCGTCTAAAAAACCGCCAGCCCTTCTGTACAAATTAAAATATGATATCTTGCTACGCACAAATACCCTTGAACAAGCAGTAGCTGGAATTGAGAAAGCGCTCCTACTATATCCTGATTATGTCGACTTACATTTCTATAAAGGTTGTATGTTATTTGAACAGGGTGATTATTCTAAAGCCTTACACAGCTTTAATAAATGCTTAGAATTGGGAGATCACCACCCTAATTATCTGATCTTAACAGGCGTAGGAAGCGATAAAGCTCTTGAATATAAAAAAGCTTGCTTAAATAAACTTAAGGGACAGAAATAGATAATGTCAGGAGGTTATCACTTGAAACATGTATTATATATTGGTTGGATAGGTTATCACAATCTAGGTGATGAACTTATGTTTGACCTATTCAAACAACAATTCTCCAAGCTAGGGGAAGACTATAAACTCGATCTTGTGAATAATGAAAAACGCTATCTCGACAATGCTCCTTTACATGTCTATGATTTAATTGTCCTTGGTGGCGGCTCTATTATTAGTGGACCAGATCAACTGATTCAGCCCTATATTATCGAAACCTTATATAAAGCTATACAATTAAATAAAAAAGTCATGATTTGGGGGTCTGGTATTGATTGGGCACCTAAATCATATATTGCACCTGATGCCCCAATTTCCTGGCATGCATCACCTGAACTGAAACAAAAAGCACAGACTGTTTTTAAGGAAAGTGTTTGGACTGGCGTAAGAGGTCCGTTCACACAGCAAATACTCCGGCATTGTGGGATAGATGCTCCTGTTGAAATAAGTGGTGATCCAGCTTTTCTATTAGAGAAAAAGTCTACTACTGAGCAGACAAATAAACTGATTGGTGTGAATTGGGGAACCTCTTATCAAAATATTTATGGACATGATGAAATCACACTTGAGAATCGATTAACCTCTGCCTTAAATCAATTGATTGCCAAAGGATATAAGATTTATTTTTATTTAGTATGGCATGCAGATCTTGATGTAACCAAACGTCTGTGCCAGAAATTAACTAATCAGCAAGCCATTATACTTGATGAAAAAGTATATCATCAGGATGAATTAATGAATTTAATGGATCGTTTTGCTTTCACGATTAACTTTAAATTACATGCCAATTATTTGTCCCTTGCTGCACAAGTTCCATTTATCGCACTGGGCTATCGCTTTAAAATATTTGACTTTGCCGCCTCAATTGATTTAAGTGATATGGTGATCGCAACCGATGATACTCAACTCTCCGGTAAAATTCTTTCTCTCGAACAACAAATCACTACCAACAAACAGAGTATCATCAACAGCATGCAACAATATCAACAAATGTATCAAAAGAAACTGACAAAACCCTTTGAACAGGGGCTCTATCTTTAAAGGTAAGGAAGCGTGGCAATGAATAAATTAAAGATATTATTTGTAACTCGTAATGATCGCCAATATACAGTTCCTGCTTCTTACTATTTTATACAGGAGCTTAGTATGCTGACCGATTTGTATGTATCACACAGATCTGGTGACATTAATGAAATCGTGGCAAGCCTTGAGGAGAAACCAGATTTTATCTATATCAATGATTATTTCGAAAATGGTTCTCCGATTATCAAAGGATTAAAAGACGTAAAAATCCCCTTCGCAGTGGGTCTTCATGACCTTCATTATCAAAAGCCTTATCGAAAGGCAATGCTTGAAAAAGAAGAGGTTAAACATATTTTTACTTATTATCGCGATAAATTTCTGAAATGGTACCCCGAATTCTCTGCACAGATGCACTGGCTTCCGCACCATGCACAAACAGACCTTTATTATGATTACCAACTTGATAAAAATATCGATTTATTAATGACAGGCTCTTTATTAGAAGATTACTATCCATTAAGAGTGCTGATGCAGAAACGGCTAGCAAAACGGCCAGAATTCACCTATCTCCCCCATCCTGGTTATCGGCATATAAAGGAACAGGAAAAAAATACTTATGTGGGTGCCCGGTATGCAAAAGAATTAAACCGTGCCAAAATCAGCCTCACCTGTGACTCTGTTTTCAAGTATCCTTTAATGAAATACTTTGAAATTACTGCTTGCAATACACTACTTTTAGCTCCCTACTCAAAAGAATTAGGTGATTTAGGCTTTGTTCCTGGTGTACATTTTGTATCCATTGACGAACAGAACTTTGAGGAAAAGGCTTATTATTATTTGGAGCATGAAGAAGAAAGACAAACCATTGCACAAAATGGCATGCGATTATCGCAAAAACGCCATTCCACCAAACAACGAGCAAAGGATTTCTTAAAGGAAGTTGAGACTATTTTAGCAAACAGTTCGTCTACCTAAAGACAGATAAACATTCACTTTGTCAAACAACTCATACAATAAGGAGACTGCAATTTTATCAAGGTGCTAATCGTCCTTACGATCACGGATGGTAACACCATGCTAAAGATGCACTAGCCACCAGCAGGGGAAAAACCACACTGGTGGATGTCTCACTTTATTGAGAAAGGAATGTATCGACAAAGTGAAAAAGTATAAAATTCTTATGTGCTATGGCAAAACCAATTTCACGCCAGGTCGATATCTAGAAGATGGACTGCGCGCAATTGGATTGACAGTAGATGTATATGAACAAGTCATTGATTTTAATAAAATTGACCTCACTAGTTATATAGCTGTTCTATTTGTAGAAAGCCCTGCTAGACCACCAATACATGTGCAAAATATCACTCAGGTTACGATTCCAAAAATTCTTTGGATTCATCATGGCGAAAATCGCTTGGTCACTAATATGAGGTTAATGACACAATATCAGCCAGATCTAATCCTTATGGCCCATTCCTTACACTTAGCCAAGCACTTTTCTATACCTGTTCACTTCTTTCCATTTGCCATGGCAAATGAGATCTTTAACAGTAATAAGCCTTTACTCAATCGTTCTACAGATATTTCTTCGGTTGCTACATTAGACTCACTTTATTATCAACAACGCCAGAAGGCTATCCGCCTATTAAAAGAACAATTCAAAACAAACTACCAAATGTCTTTTCATAAACGTGTTTTCTTAGATCAATTAGCTACGACTTACAGTAACAGCAAAATCGTGCTCAATCACACGGCGGATCATATTAAAAGTCTTAATATGCGGCTTTTTGAAGGGGTAGGATGCGGTTCCCTTGTTCTGAGTGACTATGTACCGAAAATGGAAGAGATCTTTACAGATGGTAAACACCTTGTACTCTTCGAAAATCATCAGGACCTATTAGAAAAAGCAGACTACTATTTAAACCACTTAGAAGAAGCACAGATAATTGCTTCTGCAGGATATCGCCATCTCTTATCCCATCATACCTATGAAAATCGAGCGCATGAATTGTTGAATATTATTGAAGAATTATAGGCAAGGCATAGAAAACGAAATTCCCACTTCAACTGCTTTGACGTATCGCCCCTTCAGGTGGGGATTCAGTTTTTATCCCAAACTTCTTTTGTTTACATATGATCAAAACATTGAATCAACAAATGGAGACTCTATCTTTGCTTGATACAATTTCTGTTTGGCATGATAGGTCGCCATAATCTGTTTTCGAGTACGATTCACTCCCGAAACTACTTCTATTATTTTGGGGGTAACGTCTTTATCGCTAGTAGAAAGAACCAAATCTTCTAAAGCTAATGAGGCATATAGATCAAAGACTTTAAAACGATAACCTAAGGCAATAGCCGGCGTACCTGCAGCAAAGGACAGTATATTCGGATGAAGCTTAAAATTAACCGTTAGCTGACATCCTGACAGCTTGCTCATCAGTTCTTGCTCTGTGTACAGCCTTCTTTCAAATACAACAGATTTCTCACGGGTAATTTTTTTTTCTAAGCGCTGGCAGGCGGAGAAATCTTGGTTCCATACCGCATATATAAAAATATCATACCCTTGATCTATTAACTGTTGTGCGGCAGTTGCAATCTGATCCTCCAGCAATTTCTCATTGCCTCCATATAACTGATTGTTGGTCGTTCCCCAGTTAATCCCAATCGTTGGCTTATCATTTGTCGATGTTTTTTCCACTTCTAGCAACAGACCGGGATCACCAATCACTGAAATCCCCTGCTCCCCTGTTAATGTTTCAACCACTCTTTTGCTTAACGGGCCTCTAACACCTGCAAAATCCGCACCCTGAAACACTTCTCTCAGCATCTCTCTTTCTCTACCTTGAAAGCGCAAGATAGAGTTCACTCTTTCATTATTTTGCAGCTGATAAAGTTGTTTTTCTGGTATCCGATCGATACCACTTCCCCATATCATAATCTTTTTTCCCATCTTCATTGCCTTGTACAAAATAGCACTATAGCTTGGCGTAATTAAAGAACCTCCACCTAAAACAACCGTATCATATGGCGCTAAATCACGGATATTGACGGCTGGAAAAGAAGGTACCACGGTAATCTGATCAGACGATAGATATTTTGCAGACAACTCCCGGAAAGTATGCCATAAAAGATCATCCCCCAAATTGCGATAGCCAATCCACCCAATATACAAAACCTTTCTCATCACTTTCACACCCTTTTTGGATACTGAAATACACTTAGCCTATCATCTTTGATAGGCTAAAGTGAGAAACACATAATAAGCAGGACCTTTTCTACACTCATGAAAAGTCCTAAGCTTACTGTTTATTCTTCGCGTACTCTTTGAAAAACTTCTCATTATATTGGACTTGGGTATCATTTGGCCGATATTGCTTTGCCATACTGTTATGTTCAATTGCCCGATCTTGGTCACCGATTTGCCAATAGCAAACACATAACTGCAAGTGAGGATACCAAGTAGCATAACTCTCCTGATAAAAACCTTGGCTATCACTAACATCTACCTCTATGGCTAATCGATACCAAATAATTGCTTTTGCAAACATATTCTTCTCTTTGTATAGATCGCCGATTCGGCAAGATACTTCTGGTCGTGGAACGTCATAAATAATAGACATGACCAGTGCCTCAATCTCTTTTTCCAGGTTATCTAGGCTTCTATAACAGGAAGCCATATTAATGCAAGCTCGAATTTCATCCTCTACCCACCCCTTTTTGGTGGCGAGGAACTCTCGATAATAAATGGTAGCCTTTTGAAATTGACGATGATCCTTTAGTTCATTGGCATAGTAAAACAAGTCACGTGGACTAAATTCCTCTCCTTGTTTTAAACGCTTTTCATATATTTTCAGGTTGCGATCTTTCGGCACAGAATCTGTTGATTTATCGGATTTTCGATGTCTGACCGCAACATCGGCTGAAATAATATTTCCATATACTTCTAAATATTCATGAACAGGACCAATCCATTGAAAATCCCTTGAGCGTTTGACTAGCCTATTCCTGCGATAACTGAATGTTGGATTATCATATTCATCAAAGGCAATTTGATAGAGCATCGAAACAGCATCCACCGATTCGTCCAAATCTGCTATTACTTGTCTTAATTTCTGTTGGTTTTCCTCTGTCAATATATCGTCCGCATCAAGCCAAAGAATATAATCACCACATGCTTGACTAAACGCAAAATTTCTTGCCGCTGAAAAGTCATCCACCCATTTAAAATCAATGACCTGCTCTGTAAATTCCTTAGCAATTTCCTTTGTACGATCTGTAGAACCAGTATCAACAATAATAACTTCATCACAAATAGGTGCTACACTCTCTAAACACTGGCGTAACACCTCTTCTTCATTTTTTACAATCATACACAAACTAACCTTAACCATACATGTACACCACCAATGATAAGATATAGTAATATATGATCAGAATCGTTATTGTGAACCTTATACTGGTCTCAGAATAGGAAAAAATAAACTGCAACTTCAATCAGTGGGAGTATTACTGCCCGTTAATGCAGGATAAAAAAGTACAAGGAGGTGATCTTTTGCATTATACAATTAAAGAGTTTTCCAAAATAACTGGTTTAACCCCCTATACCTTAAGGTTTTATGAAAAAATAGGTCTTCTAAAAGTGAAAAGAGACAACAATCAAAACCGTATATATGATGATCTAAATAAAGATTGGGTCGATTTTTTCCTACATCTTAAGAGAACTGGCATGTCCTTAGAAGATTTAAAGCAATATATGGCTTGGTGGAATCAAGGCGACGAAACAATTCTTGAAAGATTAGAAATGCTAAAAAAACAAAAACAGACCGCTCTTACAGAATTGGAAAAATTGCAAGAAGGGATTACTGAATTAGATCGAAAAATCACCCAATACAATAAAGCATTAGAAAAGCATAAAAGAAGCTAGAACCCAAGGCGCGTCCTAGCTTCTTTTATTTCGTAAGATTCCAATGCTTAACATTTTGAAACTTTAATGTTCCTATTTCTTTTAAAATCCTGTCAATTATTGTTAACTGTATACCTTAACCAGACACTACCGTCATCTTTCGCTTCAACAGCTTTTAATGCAAATCCAACAGGGGTGTCCACTGACAATCCCTCTTTCGCTTCAAAAAGTGACGGAGCTGTCGAAGAGCCGTCCGCAGTTGGAGAGATCACAATACTCACTTCATCACATAAACCCTCTTGAATAAATGACCAATTAAGAACACCACCGCCTCCAAGCATGAGTGTTTCTATATTAAATAATTCCTTTAATTTTTGCATGGCCGCACCATAATCGAGTGCAGCTTTACCTGCAATAATATAAGAAATATTTAACTTTCTTAACAGTGCTTTATACGCATTACTTGCCTGTTCGGTCAGCACCTCAATTACATGTGCCTGTGTACTCTGATAATTTAAGGTATTGCTTGTCCATCCAAGCTTTCCAGAAGGGTCAATGGAAATATAATATTTTGGTAAATCTGTATCTACTACAAAATCTCCTTCTGGAACGATCAGCGCTTCCTCATCTAAGTTCGGCATCTGATATTTGGTAAAATTATCATCTGTCGTTGTACGTCCAGATAACCATCCTTGATGCTGATAATGCGGGTTTTCTCCAAATGCAAGATTATAAAACAGCTTGCCACTTTCCTTCCCTTTAGGGGTCCCCATATAGTTTCCTATTATCTTACCATCCAATGAAACTTGCATGTGACAAAATACGTAAGGTCTATTCATTTCTCTCTCTCCTTTTGCTTATTTTAAATGAGTTTCAACCGTTTCTTCATTCGCTCATTAGCCAGTTAATCTTTAAATATTTCCTTCGCGATAGTAAAGGCAGACCACGCTTTGGGCCATCCTGTATAAAACGCTAAATGTGTAATCAGTTCTACCATCTCCTCTTTTGTTACACCATTTTGCTTGGCCATCTTCATATGCGCTTCTAATTGAGGAAAAGCTCCTTGTGTTAGTAAGCTCGAACAGGTAATCATGCTGCGATCACGAGCGGATAATTCTTTTTCTCTAGACCAAATTTCCCCGAACAAAACATCATCATTTAACTCGGCAAATTTAGAAGCAAAATTCCCTAATTGATCACGTCCAGCCGTTTGTTTAACCACGCTTGCTTCCTCCCTATAATTCATTTTTTAATTTTGAATATTCCTCATATGTTACAGCCTCTAACCATTCTGGCGTGCCCGCAGTGATGGCAATATGTTCGAACCAACTATCTTTCGTTGCGCCATGCCAGTGTTTCACGCCATCATGTGTCACAATCACATCACCAGCTTTTAATAATTGTGGGGCTTTCCCAATTTCTTGATACCAGCCTTCACCGCCAGTAACTAATAAAATCTGATACCCATCGTGATGAATATGCCAATTATTGCGGCATCCGGGTTCAAAAGTAACATTGCCCACTCCTACATTGACGTCAGGTTCAGCAACTAGCGTATTTAAGTAACTTTGACCTACAAAATATTGTGCGAACGCCTCGTTCTTTTCTCCAGCTGGAAAAATAATTCCCTCTTTAACTTCTTCATTTTTTGCCACTGTTTATTCCTCCAATATTATAATTTGCATTGCCGGTTCAATAAGGCTAGCATACCCCTTAGAGTCCACTATAAGTCAACAGTTTGCTTAATGGTTTGCGCATAAAAAAGAGAAGATCAGCCATGTATCTGGACAGATCTTCTCATTGTCGTTTTCATCTTAATAATGGATATTCTATTTGCATCACTTCTTAAGCTTATTTAAAGAATTCTTTTGTTGCTTCGATATGTTCACTTGGCAGGGTTTGTTTTAATTCCGAGTCTAGCCAAGCAATCGTTTTACTTTTTAAATAATCACGCATCTGTTGTTCTGCTTCAAGCATCACTCTATTAATAGTACATTTCGATGGACTGGTACTGCAGGAAGCACACTTCTCATCTCGTCGATAAGCAAAATTTTCTCTAATATTCTTACACTGAAATATCGGTTTTTCTCCTTCTATCGCCTTTACTACATCCCAGAACGAAATATCTTCAGGTTTTTTACTAAGTCGATATCCTCCATTCACACCAGGCACAGAACGAACGATACCTTCTTTAGCTAATTTTCCAAATACCTTTGAAAGATATGTTTCTGACAGATCCTGAAATTCTGCTAATTTTTTTATTCCGATACTTTCTTCTCTCGGTACATCTATTAGATAAACAAGACTGTGTAGCCCATACTCTACCATGACACTATATTTCATTCTCTCACCTACTTCTAAAAATGAAAAAATCGATTCTCACTTTCTACATGTATCTGTATATTAACATATTTTATCAACATTCATTTGACAAAAGCGAAAGATAAGACTATATTAAGGACAATAATAATCAACGATTAATATTGTCTACAATTATTATGACCTTTAATCATTTATTCAAAAGCTAAGTACTATCATGGATCTGCTGTTGTAAATATAAGTATGTGTTGACATTAAATTAACTTAGGAGGAATGGAGTATGACACAAAGAATGAATTATTTTGAACTCGTACCTGATGCGGTAAAGATCATGAGAGAGATGGAAAAGTATACGAAAAAAAGCGGCATTGAGAGGAAATTACAGGAGCTGATAAAAATTCGTGCTTCACAAATAAATGGTTGTGCATTTTGTCTTAATATGCACACAGCTGATGCAAGGAAAATCGGAGAAACTGAACAACGTTTATATTGTGTTAGTACGTGGGAAGAATGCAATTTCTATTCAGATGCAGAAAAAGTAGCTTTAGAATTAACCGAGCATATTACACTCATTTCAGAAAAGCGTGTTCCAGATGATTTGTATGTGCGTGTTCGTAACTATTATTCAGAAAAAGAATATCTGGATCTAATCGTGCTCATTAATCAAATCAACAGCTGGAATCGACTCTCCATTGCAGCGGGAAATATCGCAGAATAAAAAATGGTTCTGTACATCAGCAATTTGATGAGCAGAACCATTTTCAACATATTCTTTACATTATATTTCAGTCTACAAATTGGCAACAAAACAGCTGGACTTCAATCCCGTGAAATCCTTCTAAATGTATTCTATATTATGATCTTCACACCATCTTACCGCCATACGTTTATATTCACTATCCCGATAGGAAAACCATTGTTCTTCTAAAGCAAAATAATAAATTTTATCTTTAAATCGTCTAAAGGCTCCCCGACCTCGGATAGCATCCTCCAATTCATCTCGGACTTCTCCTTCTGGAAGACTCCATATAAATGTCTCCATTATGTGATAGTCATTTATTTCAAATTTGCTTGGAAGTTCAATGTATTTATTATCATCATCTGCCTCTAATTCCTCGAGGAAATCACTCTGATCAATGCCGGTAAGCATGGAATCGCCATACATAATGATTTCTCCGCTTTCCGTGTTGCAGTAATACTCAAATTCATCACTTGCCGATTCAATGGCCTCTAGGACATCTTCCAGTTTTATTTTCATCTAGCTTGACCTCCTGTAATTGGATTACATTCTAGTAGCCATTTTATACCTTTTCATTCCTATTTTAAACAAGGGAACTTCTGACTAGTAGCGAATTGCTGACTAAACCTGCTAATAAAAGACATCTAATATTTTTTATCAATATAAACAAGGGGTTCCACTTTTCCTTGCTGAACTAGTCATCAGGAAAATCGAAATCAAATGTTACACTTAAAATCTTCTTGCAACAAGAATAAACGTTCGATATACTGTATTTAGATAGGCCGCTTTGTTTCCAACCTCAAAAAAATAAAGGATGTGCTATCTATGCCGCAAACGAACCATCTCCAAAATTATCCTCAACAAAAAGTTTTCTCCCTTCAAGTAAGTGAAAACTCAGGAAAATATGATAAATCCAAGAAAAGAAAAATGCGAACAAGAAGATTGCTTAGTCACATTGCAGGGCCAGAATTAATGGATTTGAAAATCGATTATGCGTTTAAACAATTATTTGCCAATGAGAAAAATAAAGAAATCACCCGTGTTTTTTTAAATGGTTTTCTCCTTAAGGCGGGAAGGAAGCCCATTCAAAATCTGACCTTTAAAAATGTGGAGATTAGCAGAGAATATGAAAACGATAAACAGGCAAGGCTCGATCTGCTAATTGAGACAGAGGATAAAGAATTGATAAATGTAGAAATTCAATTTACGAATGAATATAATATGATTAAAAGAACAATGTACTATTGGGCGAGACTTTATGAAAAGCCTTTAGAAAAAGCACAAGACTACGAAGAATTAAACTCAGTAATTACAATTAATATTATGAATTTTGAACTTTTTTATGATCTCCCCGCTTATCATACGATATTTCAGATGTTTGAACGTTATTATAAGAGACAATTAACAGGCTTGGTAGAATGCCATTTTGTTGAGATTCCAAAATTAATCAATGCTTGGAAAAAAGAACAGCTCAATCCTTGGGACGATCTCTTAACGCGCTGGCTATTATTACTTGGAGCAGTGGATAAAAAAAGAAATCAATTTAATGATGATATTTATCAAGAATTGGAGGAGATTGCAATGAGTGATAAAACATTACATGAGGCCATGCAAAACTGGAATGAGTTGAGCCGCACAGAAGAACATAGTCTAGAGTATGAAGCCCGCCTCAAGCAAATCTTAGATGAACAATCACGTCAACGTAATATGGAACGGAAGATGGAACAAGTTCAAAAGGCTAAGCAAATGATTGAAGATGCGGATAAAAAAGTAAAAGATGCAAATAAAAAAGTAATGGATGCGGATAAGAAAGTTAAAGATGCAGATAAAAAAGTAATGGATGCAGATAAAAAAGTTAAAAATGCAGAAAAACAAACAAGTGAAGAGCGAGAAATGAGATTGAAAGCGGAAAAGCAAGCAGATACTGCTCTTGAGCAAGGAAAGAAAGCAGCCACACTAGAAATTGCCCGTCAATTACTGAGACAAGGCTTAGACCACTTTACTATAGTGAAAAGTACTGGACTAGTGGAATCAGAAGTCAAGGCACTTCTACTAGAAATAGAAGATAATCATGATAAATAAAAAAACAGCCAGTTACATGTACAGCGATAATATGATGCCCCATTTTTAAACCATTATAAAGATAGGATCGAGTGAGGCCTAATCAATTAATAAATAGTCCCCACTTGATTCGTTTTATTTAAACAAAGTCTTTACATTTCCATCACTTCCACCAATCACAAGGGTATCAGCCATATTAACAAAAAGACCATTCTCAACTACACCAGGAATCATATTTAATCTATTATTCAGGCCTTGAGCATCTTGGATATTTTCAAAAAAACAATCCACTAGATAATTTCCATTATCCGAGATAAAGGGGACATCATTTTCCATTCGTAATGTGGGGTTACATCCTAATGAACGTATTTGATTATACGTTACTTCCCATCCAAATTGGACAATTTCTACAGGTAAAGGAAATTCACCTAAATTCGGAACATATTTCGCTTCATCTATCACGATAATCAATCGTTGTGAAATAGAAGCAACCAACTTTTCCCGTAATAAAGCTCCTCCCCCACCCTTTATAAGCTCAAACTTTGTATTAGCTTCATCAGCGCCATCTATCGTTACATCTAATTGCTGGATCGAAGACAAACTGACTAATGGAATCCCTAGTTCAATTGCGAGCTTTTCAGTATGTATAGAAGTAGGAACTCCTTTTATATTCAGGCCTTTTTTTACTAACTCACCAAGCTTTAAAATAGACCAATAAACTGTCGAACCCGTTCCAAGGCCTACAAGCATTCCATCTTTGACATATTCAACTGCCTTTTCACCAGCCAGCTGCTTAGCATTCATACATAATCCCTCCGAAAGTAATCGCGTTCATTATTCTTAAATTTTAACATAGATACTTCATTCTCTCTAAATTGATTTCAAAAAGGTTTCCAGTATTGTCTTCTTGAAAATATAAATCATTCAAGTTTTATTTCTTTTTATAAGGGAAATACATTAAATAGGAGGGATAAGCAATGGCATTAAAAAAGACAACAACGAAAATGATTGCTGCCTCATTACTGACAGGTTCAGTCTTAGGATTCACTGCACCAGCTTTCGCTGAATCGGCTCATGCAACATCTGAGACAGCAGTTGCTTCTACGAATCAACAGGCAATAGAGACCCTAAATCAGCTTTATGATCAAGCCTACTCGGGAGAAATGCCAAAGCTTGTTGATGGACTACAAATCAATGTAAGTATAAAACAGGATGTCCATAATCAGATTGGCTTACCTGAGGAACCTGCAACTAACGACGATCCTTTTGATCATTATCATGGCTCAATGGGGCAAGCTAGTTACGCCTTCGCCTATCATCCAAACGGAACGATTTCAGAAATTCGTTACTTTGGAACACAGGTAGAGCGTCAACAAAATCTTGGTGGCATCTCACCTGCAGTATTAAGTGAACAAATCGGCAGTGCCGACAAGATTTTAACTGTTCCTAACACAAATGAGAAAGATTATGTTTATATAACAGGCGATTACGAGCTTCATTTTGTAATTGGCGATGATCAAAAGGTTGACCATGTGAATTTAACCCCTGCTACGGATCAAACCAATATTTCTAATGGAGCTGCAGCGATAGAATATTTAAGTCATGAATTGGATTTAGATAACAATGATGATATCGCCTTTAGTGATATGGGCGGAGATCTAAAGAAAGATAAAGCAGGGTCATACTACACGATAAAATTAACCTCTAAATCTATGCAGGAAGAGGGAGGAACTGGAACTGTAGGTTTATATAAGGTATATCAAGATGGTACCTATAAACTGGAAAATTAGGATATGAAATAAAGTGTCTTTTAACCCAAATAAGTATAGAAAAAGCGGCTGTCCAATGAGCCGCTTTTTTCGCTTATGCATCAGGAAATAGATAAAATAAATGCGAAAAACAGCGACAATCTGATGAACCAAAGCCTTTTATCGGCATACTGCCAGCGTTTTCTTGCAATAACCTCTGAAAAAGTTTACATTCTCCTTCATCACCAGGGTAGGTTTGGATATCTACTATCTGTAAATAAGGACGTAAATAATCTATATGCCAGCGTTTCTTTTTGTCCATCTGGATATGCCTATTTACTCTTGCTTGAATATTTCGTTTTGCACTTCCCACATATACATAATAGCCTTTAGAAAAATGAAAACAACCCAATTTTCCGATTGTAATCGCCTCTTCATCCTTTGGCATAAATGCTTTTATTGCATAAAGGGTATCAGATGCTCCGATTGAGTAATCCATAGCTTTCATCACTATTCACCTCTATATAAATTGTTCCGATAATACACATGCATCATTATAGCAATGTGTACTCCCTTTTACACAGCTATAGCATTCCTAGTTTTCCTTCAAGATGCGCAGGCCACACATATGAGCATAATCACAGCTGAATTGCGAGGGGCTTTCGTACCCTACCCGAAATGCAGCATCTGCTGCGTTCATTGGCTTGGATCATAGACTCCGTACATGGAAAAACCTCCCTCTGTTATGCTGGATTTTAAACAAGTGGGCTGATTTATCCAGTAGTCTTGAATACATCCATTATTTTCATCGAAGCTATTTTGCCCGCCATTGGCAATGTTGCCAACACGGTCAATATAAATATGACAAGATAAAGAATTCCAACTCCCCCCAAGGGAATATGCGCAAAGATGACTCTAAAATAACTGGCAAGGTTGTAGACTGAGAAAAGTAGTATAGTTGCAGTCGCGCTACCCATCAGGATAGATAAGATAGCCAAGATAACTCCCTGCCAGGCTATCATTTTTATCATTTGAAAGGGTGTCAAGAAAATGGAGCGCAATACAGCATATTCGCGTCTTCTCGCATGGATTCCCCCATTAATTGCATTCAATACGCCGCCCGTGCCACAGATCATAATGATGCCCGTCACACCCAGGAGCAGCATTAGGATTTGTTGACGTGAAGTATCTATACTACTAATCGCTTCCGTTAGATGGCCCCATCTCATTTCTGGGTATTCCCGTTGCAAAAGATTATGGGACTGCATGACCTGATCCTCGTCACCATCCTTCACCTTGATATACATTTCCCACAAATTTGCAGGTTGAACGGCTGGGTGGCTTTCATCGATAAATAAGGAGCTTCGATGTTGAGGTAATACTTCCAGCTTATCAGTAATATCAGTAATGACTACCGAAGTGGGCTGATCATCGATAATGATCGAGACCGTATCCCCTCTCTCGATCCCCAGTTCATCTGCAAATTTTTTTGACAAAACACCAGCATCCTGTAATGCATCATCTGGCAATGAAGCTAAGTGCCATTCAGTCAAGGTGCTTAGATCTGTCACAACATAGCTTAGTGAATCTTGCTCTTCGCTTATTGAACCATCAAGATTAGTGTTTTCATTCATCTTTGCAAATTCCGTTACTGGCAATGGTAAAACTTTCTCCACCCCCTCTAATTCCTCCATTTCATCCTTTAAATACCACGGCATTTCCGGGGCAGAAGTAACGAAGAATCCTTGTTGTGCCTTCACAAAAAAATCTGCGTTCAGATTTTCTGCCTTATCCACTGAAGCGGAACGCCCAGTAGAAAGAAACACAGTGGCAACAGGGACACACACCATGATCACGAGCGCCATTAAGATGACCGTTGATAGCTGTGATTTTTCCACCATTATCCTTTGGGCTGATAACTTTAGTGAACGACTTGCCATCCAATCCGGCAATAGAGTTATGAATCTCAAAAAGGCCATTCCCAGCCAAACCGTCCGACTTAATAAAGCAATACACAGTAATAGGCCGCCAAGCATACTGGATAATGCTTTCATATTGATTAGCGGAATACTAGGAGTGTCCTCCGGTATAAGAAAGTTAACCAGCCATAACAATAATCCGGCACTAGCAAAAATCACCCACCATACAGCTTTACCACTTCCCTCATCTGTACTATCCATTGATTCTCGAAAGCTCTGTACAGGATCGGTATCGATCACCTTTCTAACTACACCAAGGGAAGCCAATAATATAACAAGCCAGGATACAAATGCGGTGACCGCCATCCCTATACCGCCGGCAGAATCAGCTTCAGTGGCTAAATCCAGATGCAACAATCTAGAAACCCATATGATTCCATGGCCACTAAATCCCCAAGTCAAAATAAAGCCCAGGAATGAACCGAGCGCAGCGATCAAAGCCCATTCATAGATGACTATTTTCAGAAGTTGTTCAGTACTTCCTCCGACCGCACGGATAACAGCCAATTCTTTCAAGCGCTGCTGGTACGTCGTTTGCATCATACTGTATACCAATATGACACTTGCCAAGAAAGCAATGATGCTCAGTATATAGCCATAAATGCGAAAAAAGGCGTATTGTTTCTCTTCTTCCTCCATTCCATTCAATGCTTCTACACGCACTTCCGTTGGCAACTCTCTTATTAAATCGTCCCCTATGAAGGGGATATTGGCTTTCGGTTTCATTTTAATCAAAATGGGATTCATCGTTTCCGGCAGCCCCAGCACTTCTTGCAAGGATGACAAATGAAAGAAAATCCAATTTTCACTTGATTCTTCTTTATTTTTCGCTGGTTGCAAAACCTCAACCACTTTCCAAACAACACTGTTCCCGTCAAGTAAATCAATTTCGATAGAATCGGATACGGCAACATTCCACTGGGCGGCCAGACTTTCCGATAAGGCCACTTCATAGTCCGACAAGTCTTGCTTGAATTTGTAATATTCCTTTGTCACTTTTTCATTGTCAACACCGACATAATGGAAAGTTGTGTCATCAATGACAGCGCTTTGATTTTCATATAGAATCCTGCCCGCCATTTTTCCTTCCAGCGCTTTTCCTACTGATTGTATTTGATCAAAGCTATTTACTTTTTCAAGAATGTCGGTATCCAATCCGCTCCATTCATTTTCACTTGTCGGAGGAGGTGAGCTGATCCTGATATCGGCTGATCCATATTCATTCTCTAACCGCTGATCTATGTCTTGATTGAACATAATATGTAGCTGAAACATGGAACAGAGCAGGCCGACGCCTAAAGCAATTGCTAAAATTGAAGAAAGGGTTCTGCCTTTGTTGACTAAAATCAATTTAAGAGCCAGACTCCATACGTTGCTAACCACTGTATTCTACGTTCCCTTTTTTAGAGAAATTCTGATACCAATGAGCCTGTAAAGTTAACATGTTATACCATTCTCCCTTTCGATTTATTAACTCCTTATATCCTTGGTCAATCAGTTTCCAACCAATATATGATCTGCAAGCTGTGATTGTAATTGTCGTTTTCACTTACCTAGTTTCAGTAAGCGATTACAAATATAAAGTTATTGCCGCTAGAGATTGGTCATCAATCTTGTTCTTATTGGTTTTTCCTGCTCTCATTTTACTGCAAGCTGATCGAGTACACATTTGAGTCGTTCCTGTTCATCCTCGAACTGGGCATGCTGACGCCATTCCTGCTCAATGCTTCCATCTTTTATATAAATAATCCGATCCGCATGTGCTGCTACAGTGGGTTCGTGCGTAACAAACAAAATCGTTTGCCCATAACTCTCCCTCATTTGCTTGAAAAGCTGTAACACTTCCTCTGTCGTAGTCGAATCTAAGTTCCCTGTGGGCTCATCTGCTATGAGTAGTGCGGGACGATGGATTAGAGCGCGGGCAATGGCTACTCTTTGCTGTTGCCCGCCCGAAAGCTGGCTGGGAAAATGTTTCCGCCGCTCATATAGGCCAACAAACTCTAGTAATTGTTTGGTCCGTTGCAAAATTTCTTGTTTTTTCAAACCAGCAAGGACAAGGGGAAGGGAAACATTATCCCATGCCGTGATCCCATATAACAAATTAAAGGATTGAAAAATAAATCCCATTTTTTCTCTGCGAAATCGAGTGGAGTGTGGTTCATTGAATAGTAAGTGGTTGACATTTTTACCTTCAAAATAGATTTCCCCTTCGGTAGAACGTTCCATTCCTCCTAAGATATGCATTAGTGTCGATTTACCAGATCCGCTTGGCCCATGATGGCGACAAACTCCCCTTTTTCAACTTGGAAATCGACGGAATGCAACGCCACAACACGATTCTTCCCTAGCTCAAACGTTTTGGAAAGATGACTAATTTCTAAGAATGCTTCTGTCAATCTAAAAACCTCCCTATCTCATACACTTTTAAAATAAAATCAAATATATTAACCAGCTGTTTTAAATACATCCATTACCTTCATCTTTGCAATTTTCCCTGCCGTAGGTATCGTTGATAATACAGACAATACAAACAGGGTTACATACAGCACGATTATATTTTTAAATGGGATATAGTTTAATACCTCATCAAATCCTCTCGAACTGTTATAAACAGAAAAAAGAAGGATGGATGCCGCTATTGTTCCTAGCAATAGAGAAATGATAGACAACACAACTCCTTGCCAGACCACCAACTTCATCATTTGAAATGGTGTTAAGTATATGAGTATATGGAACGCAATACGGCATACTCACGCTTCCTTGCATGAATACCTGCATTAAATGCATTTAGCATACCGCCAATGCCACTAACTAATATGAGGATCGTAATTCCCTGTAGCATAGATAGGGCTTGTTGACGTGTATTTTCAAATGTACTTGCAGCTTCACCTGTTTGTATCCATCTCATCTCGAGATAAACTCGTTGAAGAAGATTAAGTCTTTGCTTCATTTGTTCATCATAGCCATCCTTAATCTTAACAAAAATCTCGTCTAAGCCAGCAGGCTGAATGATAGAATGACTTTCATCAATTAATAATTTGCTATGGGAAGGAATTGTTTCCAACTTTTCGGTAATATCAACAATGGTAACTGAAGCAGACTGACCGTCAACAACTATTTGTAGGGAATCACCTATTTTTATTCCAAGTTCATCCGCAATATATTGTGGCAAAATACCTGCATCCTCTAATACATTATCTGGAAATGAAGCTAGATCCCATTCAGCCAATGCTGTCAAATCTGTCACACCATATGCGATCAATGATTGATCTTCACTTGTTAAATTTATATCATTATCAATGATCTTAGCAAAGTGAGTTATTGGTAATGGTAGAACTTTCTCTACCCATTCTATTTCTTCCATTTCATGCTTTAAATACCACGGCATCTTAGGGTCAAATGAAATTTCTTGATGTGCATTTATAAAGAAATCTGCTTTCATTTGTTCTGCATCAGAAATAGAATCTGATTGATCCATAAAATGAAACAATGTAGCTACAGGAATATAAACAGTCATAATGAGGGCCATTAATATGATTGGAATCAGTTGGGATCTTTCTACCAACAACCTATGGACTGAAAGACGAAGAGAACGACTTGTCATCCATTCTGGTAACAAAGTGATGAATTTCAGTATGGAAACACCTAGCCAAATCGTTCTACTTAATAAGGCTATGATCAGTAATAGTCCACCTAACATACTGAACATCACTTTCATATTCATTAAACTCATATTCGTAGTACTTTTTGATATGGTAAAGTTAATCAACCAGAATAATAAACCTGTAACAACAAATATAATCCACCATATACCTTTACTATTATGTGCATCCGCACTACCCGCTGATTCACGGAAACTCTGTACTGGATCGGTAGCTCCAACTTTCCATACAATGCCAAGAGAAGTTAGTACTATCACAAACCAAGAGAAAAGAGCAGTAACTAACATACCAATGATTCCCCTTGGGCTATTCTCAACGAAAAGTTCCATACTGAATAAACTCGCAGCAACCCAATGGATGCCAAAGCGACTATATAATTGAGCGAGTACAAGGCCTAAAAATGATCCGATAGCACCAATGAGAGCCCATTCATAAATGACCATTTTCATTAGTTGTTCTGGACTTCCTCCTACTGCACGGATAACTGCCAATTCCTGTAACCGTTCTCGGTACGTTGTTTGCATAATGCTGTAGACCAATGTAATACTTATAATGAAAGCAATGATACTAAGTATATACCCATATATACGGAAAAAGGTGTATTGGTTTCCCTCTTCTTCTAGTCCATTTAGTGCGTCAATACGAACGTTTTCCGGTAACTGGCTTATTAAAGAATCCGAAGTTTGGCGTATATTTGCCCCTGGTTCAAGCCCAACTAGAATCGGATTGATCGTTTCAGATAACCCCAATATTTCTTGTAATGATGGTAAATGAAAGATTACCCAATCTTCAACGGGCTCCCCTTTATTTACTGTCGGCTGGATAATTTCAGCTACTCTCCAAGTGACACTGCGCCCACTCATTAAGTTGATTTTAATAGAATCTGATATTGCTACATTCCAGCGGTCAGCTAAGCTTTTAGATAAAGCGACTTCATAGTTAGATAAATCTTGCTCAAACTTGTAATATTCCTTTGTAATCTTTTCATTATCGACTCCAACGTAATGGAAATCGGTATCATCAATGATTACATCGTTTTGATTTTCATACAAAATTCCGCTTGCCATTTTTCCTTCTAACGCTAGACCCACTGATTGGATTTGGTCAATACTAGGTATATTCTCAAGTATTTTATTATCTAATCCACTCCATTCTTGTACTTCAAATGGGGGAGGTGAACTAATTCTTATATCCGCAGAACCATATTCATCTTCGAGGCGTTGTTGCAAACTGTTATTGAATGTCAGATGCATTTGAAACATTGAACACAATAAACCCACACCTAAAGCAATTGCCAAAATCGAGAATAAGGTTCTTCCTTTTTTGACGAGAAGCATTTTGTGAGATAATTGCCACAGTTTACTAACCACTATATTCTACATTCCCTTCCGCAAAGGAATTCCGACACTAATGAGCCTGTGAAGTGAACATCTTATAATATTTTCCTTTGAGATCCATTAATTGTTGATGCGTTCCTGGTTCAATCGATTTCCTCTTACTTAAAACTAATATTTGATCGGCAAGTTGTGCTGGTCCTAGGCGGTGTGAAATTGTAATCGTCGTTTTCACTTACCTAGCTTTAGTAAGCGATCACAAAAAACGATTTGGAGTGTAGATCCAGTAATACAGTATGTTCATCATCAAGCTCGAGCAATTGCAAATTCGTTGTCATTATCCCTCAGATAATTCTTAGCCTATGTATGTAACCGCTTTACATTTATAATATGAAAACAAATAATTTATAGAGCTTCATCGGAAGCATTAGCTATTTTCACACTACTACGGTCCCAAATTGTATTACTTAAATATTATTATGAGTTGACAACACGACGATCCATTAATGGGAGGTTTATTAATAACTTCTATAAGAGTCCCTCTAATCCTCCCTTATTTCGAAAATCGAAAGATATTCTTAGTTCTTTAGAGCAAGCAGAATGAGACCTAAAATTATCCATGTTTCTCCAACTGAATAAGAAGATTGTTGGGGAAATCATGGGTAATTTATATATTAAATTAAGCTTTTATTCTTAATCCCCGATAGCGATTAAGAGCCGCACAGAATTCTAGTTTCCGCGGTAGGGCTAGGTTTCCGGGATGACCCGTATAAGGTGAGATGGAATCCAGTCCAAATTGTTTGATATGCGTATAAATCCGGTCAGCAGCTTCGGAGATAGTGAGTTTTTCATCGAGTAGTTCCTTTTTGAAAAAGTCCAGCATGACCGCAATACAGTTGGTTTGGCTATCGTCGATTAGTTGTTCTAGCCCGGATAGATCGATCTGTTCCCTGCCGTATAAAATCGTATGTCTTCCTTTTGCTTTTAAGCGATTTTCTTTCCCTGTTCGTGAAAAACTAGTTTTTAAAGGGATTCTGGCGGAAATATCCCCAAAGCTATGATTCCATATATTTTCTCTTTTATAGCCATCGGTGCTGGCAATCGTCTTAGCCGCATCGGTCACATCCTTCAACTGATATTCATCCATCATGATGATATGATCGGCTACATCAAAATAATCTCCTGAACCACCAATGATCAGGATAGTAGAAACACCGACCTCATCAAACAGCGGTTTTACTTTATCTATAAATGGGGTGATCGGCTCTTTATCTGGTGCAATCAATTTCTGCATCCGCCCATCTCGGATCATAAAATTTGTAGCAGACGTATCTTCATCAATCAACAACAGCGAGGCTTCGGCTTCCAATGCTTCCATCACATTAGCTGCTTGAGAGGTACTTCCACTAGCATTTTCCGTAGAAAACTGACGGGTGTTCTTTTTGCCGGGAAGATTGTTGATAAAGGGACTAATATTCACTTTTTCAATATTTCGGCCATCTTCAGCGCGAATCTTCACTGCGTCTTGACGGGTGATGACCATTTCTCTGCCATCGCCGGCAATATGATGGTATACACCAAGCTCCAGTGCTTGCAGCAACGTAGATTTTCCATGATAACCGCCGCCTACAATCAGCGTGATCCCCTCAGGAATCCCCATTCCAGTAATGGTTCGCCCACTTGGCAGCTCGATTCGCATTTCAAATTTTTTCGGGGTTACAAAGGGAATACCGCCCTTTAATGGCTTATCAGAAACGCCGCTTTCTCGTGGTAAAACAGAGCCGTTTGCAACAAAAGCAACAAGCTTCCTTCGTTCTAACTGCTCACGGATATACACTTGATCCAACATCAAGATCACTTGATTGATCATCGCTTCTTGATTCACATTGCAATATAACAGAGCTTGCTTGACAATTCGTGGAAGGATTTCCTTAAAAATTCGCATTGCCGCTTTCCCTAAAATCCGTCTCCCAGCAGCTGGCAAGCCGATTTCAAGGCGAACTTCCAAGCGATCCTCTTTAATTAAAACAGATGTGCGTTCCAGCATTTCTTGGCCACAACGGTCAATCAAGATCATTCCGCTCTTTCCTGTTCCTTGACCAGCTTTGTTCCACTGTTGAATTCCATTCCAGAACGTTCTCGTCAAAAAATCAGCAACAGCAATCATTTTATTTTTTGAATCAAGCCATTCGTCGGGAATTCCAGCCGTTTCTCTATTCATCATAATGCGCATCTTAGATGGCGGTGCAAAGGGATCGACTTGAATATGGTCAACTGCAAGCTGATATTGGTCATACTTATATATTCCTTTGATTCGTTTATAAGCACTATATTTTTGTCCGTCTAAGGATTGTAATAATTGCTCAAGATCTGCAGCGCTTTTCATAAAAAATCTCCTCTTTACTACTTTTTACCAATCACATACCTACTGTAGACATATGTCAAATGATTAGTCTGTTTCTATAATTGTATAATGAATTTTGCCATTTTCAACCAGTGTTCCTTCATCATCTAAATAGGCCAAATAAAAGTTAATATTCTCTTCGTCCAGTTCTTCCCAGTTACCTTTAATTGGAATTTGAGCGGACAAGTTAAATTGCTCGCCCTCTGGAGCACTGATACGAATGCCAACTGAATGGTTGTCAACATGTACCTCTTTGCCCCTTACTCTATCTTGATCCAATTTGACATTGTCTGGAAGCTTAAATGTCATGTAAACATCATCACTTTCCTTAATTGGATAGGCTGAATCGTTTGTCCCTTCTCCTGCAACCCTTAAAACATCATCACCATTTTGCTTTTTTACATCAACTGTGAGATCGAGGTTAACTTCTGGGTTGCTTGGATGATCGCTACCCCCCCTATGACTAAGCGCATAAACACCTATTGAACAAATAACAAGGATTGCAACAATCAGTAGCAACACTTTTTTCTTCATCATCTCACTCCAAACAAGGAATCTATGTTTACAGATCTATATAAATAAAAATTGCTATTGAAGTATGATAACTTTCTCCTATCAATAGGATAAAAAACATAAAGTGAAACTTCAAACGATAGGTTTTTTCTACCCCATCCCCAAAAACTATATTCGCAATGTTTTGTCCTGAACCAATCCAGTTAATCCCCTACCTACGTGGTGGGGATATTACTGTCCGGCGGGAGAAAACCGATCCTCATTTGCAGTACCTCTAATGGTTTATTCAATTACAGTAGTCGGTGTTGCTTCTTTAATAAGAATAAGCCCATCATATGAATCTTTTGGGATCATATCAATCGTGTAGAACATTTTTAGCAACTTGTGCCAAGAGCGGAAATCATCACCGATATTCACCATTTTTTGCTCGTTACTTATAATATCCGCTAATTTCTCTGATTCGCTAGCTTTTTCAAATCCAACATAAAATATATTTGGCTCTACTTCACGAAAGGCATCCACTAAATCATTATGATTCTTTATGGTATGAGTCTGTCTTTCATCAGCTCCACGGTTTATGGCCTGGAATTCGCTGTTCATTAAGTCAGTACCAATTGCAAAATACTCGGATCCATATAGTTCGTCTACATAATTTCCCATTGATTTATAACCGGCTAATGATGCAGATGTTTTTTCAATATGTCCATTATGAGCGGAAACAAACACTTTGTCATGCCCATGTGCTTCTTCAAATTCCACGATCCATTGTAAATTATCTGCTAAAAATTGATCACGAAGCTCCGCATAATTTCCTTCGTCTAAAAATAGCTGTGTGCGCTGCTCCATCATTTGAGCATGCTGTAAAGCGAAGGCAAAGGCATCCTGAGAAGATTGTTCCACATATGTCTCCTCGTTTGCTTGCAAATCTGACATGATATTATCAATGGTATGATTTATTTCCTCCAACTGCTTTGTTGTTAATTCATGCATTGTATCATTTGAAACGTGCTCCAGTTGATCTTCATACTTTTTATTTGCATCGATATTCACGGCCTCATAATAGTCAAGCACTGCTTTTTTATTGTAGTCATAACGCTGCATATCATTACCATAAAAATAAACCTTCTCATTCTCGCTCGCCGCAGTATTATAATCATGCAACCATTGAACAAGATCAACCATTTGCTTCGTATTATAAATACCATAATCGAGCATTTCTACTGCTTCTTCAGCTGTACCCTCTCCATTTAAAATGAATTGGTTGATTTGCTGCCCGCCTCCAAAATCACCTTCCAAGACAAATACGCGGACATTTTCATTTTCAATTAATGCTGCAAATACATCTTTTTTTAACTCTTGTAATTCGATATTCCCATGTGTCGCTTCTCCTAAGCCAATGACTTTTACATCATCAGGGATATCGATTTCTTCAATGTTTGAAATATATTGACTAGCTTCGTCAATTGCCTTGCCACTCCCACAACCTGATAATAAAATAGCAAGAAAAAAGGCTGCATATAATAAAGTATATTCCTTTAAAAAAAGCATTTTATATCCACTCCATAAATTGTCCGGGAAGGTCTACCAGCGTCTCCGCTAATTCCATCTCTTAAAAAATACATCAATCCTAAATTCGTCTTCATATACTTCGGCAACGACCTTACCATTCTGTTTACTGATCAGCTGTTGAACAATATGCAGGCCTAAGCCATGCTGTCCACCCGTTCTACTTCTATCCATGCTATATGTTCGGTCAAAAATCCGTTCTAGTTCGCTCTGATCAAATGTCTCAATATCATTTGCTGCTCGTAATCGAATGTATTCCTCTTCTTCAATCAAATTAATCGTGAAATAGCTTTTAGCATATCGCAACGCATTTTGAATAATATTGGTAATAATTCGGTTCGTTGCCTTCTTATCAGCCAAAATAGGCGATACGACTGCCTCATCTACCTTCACCTTTAATTGACTTTTTTCAAAATCTCCGTAGAACATTAGCATCGTTTCCACCACCGCTTGGTCCAAATATACTTGTTCCATATCCAATTGCTTGTCTGAGGATTCGATTTGCGAAAGCTCATAAAATACATCCACCATCATAGTAAGATTATTAATCTTTTTTTGAATAATCTCCAAAAATTCCCTTTTTTCTGCTTCTGATAAAGATGGATCGGTTAATAATTCGGAGAAACCTTTAATAGAGGTTAAAGGTGTTCGCAAATCATGTGAGATATTCGTAATTTCTTGCTTCAGCTCTTTCTCCCTCTTTTGCGATTGTTGCTGATCTTGCTTAAATAAATGAATCAGCTGGTTGACCTTGGTAATAAAGCGGATTACGCCCTTACTATGCGTATTTGTTCGCACCAATTCATTCGTACCGAAATTCTCAATAATATTCGCTAATTGGTGTGTCATTCTTCTTAAATCCCATTGAAGATACAGCAACATCCCAACAGTAATCACTAGCAGAGATGCAAGAATAATAATCATCAACCAGCTGCCCATTGCTATTCACCCCTTCCTAATCAATCGATGTTTCGTTTAGCGAACCTTCTCGCTCCTATTAATAAAGCAATCACCGCAAGCACGATACCAGTTATCCAGCAACGGTAATCAAAGGAAGTGGTTTGATTCATGAAGTCTGTTAAGTTTTCAGAAAGCAATGTGCTTGGCATATATTGATACAGTTCATTTAGCCACGGAATAGGACGAAGAAGCAGTCGAAACAGGTCACCAGACAAAGTGAAAAGAAGAATAATAGCTATAATCGTATAGACATCAGCAAATTTCAACATCTTCAATGTATGCATGAGGACAAAGCCTCCCATAACTAGTGGCAGCATATTGCTACTTGCAAGAAAAAAATGACTAAGTACTTGACTCTCATGATCAAAAAGGGTTTCTCCAAGTCCAATGACTAAGAATATTCCAATGATACATACCAATAGGAAATAAACTGAGGTCAACATAAGCTTACTCCAAAAGATCGTACTTCGAGAGATACCAAAGGACACTGCTTGTTTAATAATGATAGTATCCTTTCCAGTTAGAGTGGCGTTATAAAGAAAGCTTACAAGAACAATTTGTGTCCCACTGCTAATCACATTAGTGTAAAAGAAGCTACTCGTTCCGTATGGAAAATCGTTTGTATAATGCAACATATAATATAAAACAAATGCCGCAGCAGCAATTAAAAGAAAACAGATGACACTTGTTAAATAGAGACTTTTTTTACGTAATAATCGATAGTTTTCACTCTTGATATAGTTGATCATTGCTTATCCCCCTCCACTAATCCTAAGAAGTATTCCTCTAAATTTAGAGCTTCGATCCTCGATTCTATCACCGATACGTCATTATCAATCAAGAGTCGATTAATTTCGCCGCTCTTATCAACATAATTTTGGATCGTGATGATCTGATTAGGTAGGGTTTTGTATACAATATCGGCATAAGTTCTTTCTAATAATTGTGCTACCTTAGCCGTATCGTCCACTTTAAGCTGGATTTGTTTCTTGCTTTTGCCATCTAATTCTTCTTTACTTACATCCTCGACAATCTCTCCGTCTTTGATAAAAACAAATCGTGTTGCCAGCAGCTGCAATTCTGTTAAAATATGACTGGAAACCAAAATGGTTATTTGTTTTTCTTGATTGAGCTTCAGCAACAGCCTACGCATTTCCCTAATTCCCTCTGCATCTAAACCATTGGTTGGCTCATCAAGTACTAAGCAGTCTGGATTGCTTAACAGAGAAAGAGCAATCCCTAATCGCTGTTTCATTCCCATTGAATATTCTCGAAATCGTTTTTTCTTTTGCTTTGCCAACCCGACAATTTGCAACACTTCCTGTATGCGTTTCTTTTCCACAACACCGCGCTGAATTCGAAAGTATTCTAAGTTTTGCCTGGCTGTAAAGTCCGGGAAAAAGGCCGGCGTTTCAATCATAAATCCCATTCTTTTTTTAGCATCCGCCAAACCGCTTCCTGAAGCACCAAATAAATGAATATCCCCTGCAGTTGCCATTATTTGCCCTGCTAACATTTTGAAGATGGTTGATTTACCAGCTCCATTTTTACCAATTAAGGCACAGATTTCTCCTTTTTCCACTAAGAAATCAAGCGGCTTAATTACTTCCTCATTCTTAAATGCCTTCGTCAATTGATATGTTTGAATAATAGCGTCCATCTTGCCCGACTCCTTCGCTAAATTTTCTTGATATTCTTAGTTTAGCTTAGGTGTCTTTAATATCCTTTAAGCAAAACATAAAGAAATCATAAAGTGACTTCAATCAGTGGACCCTCACTGATTTCGTTCAAAGGCTAAATTCACGACGTCCTGCAGGCGTGTCGCCGCCTTCAACGACTTTCTTAGTGTTTATTCTCAAACAAAGCAGCAAGTGGATTTATTCATTTCAAGCCTTATTGGACGGCTTCGTTCATGCGGGATAAAGATGTTAAATAAGCATAAAACCGACTCCCCAAACGGTTTTAATATATTCATCCGGCGTGATTTCGGCTATTTTTTTGCGCAGGTTGGAGATATGTACACTAATGGTATTATCATCCCCTACATACGTACCCTTCCAAATTTTTTCATAAATCTCCCGCTTGGAAAAAGCTCGCTCAGGATGGCTTACTAATAGGTACAAGATATCAAACTCAGCATTTGTCAGCTGTAACGCTTTGTCTGCTAACGTTACTGAAAAATTATCTGGATTGATCTTCACACCTCGCCATTGCCTTTCTGTCGTTTGTCGCGGCTGAGTTCCTGATTTTCGTAATTGTACCTCGACACGAGCTTCTACCTCTTTTTGATTAAAGGGCTTGGTTATATAATCGTCTGCTCCCATTTTCAAAACTTGTACCTTGTCCTCTATATCAATCTTGGCTGAAATCACAATAATCGGGATCGAACTCTCTTCCCTAACCTGCTTTATAAATTCTTCCCCACTTACACCTGGCAGCATCAAATCTAATAAAATTAAATCGAAAGTATTGTTTTTCAGCTGCAACAGCCCTTCTGTGCCAGAATAAGCCGCAATCGCAGTCATTCCTGATTTTGTTAAAATCACATGCAACAGCTTACTAATTTCTTGATCATCTTCAATAATTAAAATGCTTTTCTCTTCGTTCACATTTATCACCCGTTTTTCGTCGGTATATTCTTATATGATTATAACCAAATTTCTTATCGTATTGACAGCAGCGAAAATAAGGAATTAGAAAAAAGATTAGAGCGCATCTCTCTAATCTTCTAATCATACTGATTGGAAACGACAACAAGCAATGAACAAACTTACATAATGCCTACTATGAACTAATCCGCGTTCTTACAAATTTCGTACAAGGTAAAATAAAATCAACCAATTGAAAAATAACCTCTATATCGTGCGTAACAATAAAAATAAGATTGTCTGGTGAAGATAAAGCCTTTATTTCTGTACAAAACTGTTCTAATGATTTTCGATCCAAACCAGATGTTGGCTCATCAAATACAATAATCCGTTTATTGGAAAGAAGTGCAGAAGCGACTGCCACCCGCTGTTTCTCTCCTCCTGAAAGTGAGGCAGGATGACGAGTTTCTAAAGACGCCAGCCCCAATTTTGCCAAGATATCCTGTGCTTGCTGTTTGGAAGCATCCGTACCTAATAGGACTTCATTGATTAACGTATTAGAGAACAATTGTTGATTAACATCCTGCATGACCATAAATCCACGTTCATTCAATAATTTTTTATTTAAAACTGTTTGATTCTCTTGAATGGTTCCCTGATAGCTCATAAAACCTAACAGGGTATTAATAAAGGTCGTTTTGCCAGCTCCATTTTCACCTACAATGCCGATGATGCTGCCACCGTGGAAGGTAAGCTTTGGAAGTTGAAAAACCGGAGTATCGTGATAAGCTACGGACAAGTTCTCTAAAACAAGCTCTAATCTCTCTTTTGTTTCGTATGTTTTACCACTTAGCCTGGCTAATTCCCAGCTTTTTCCTTCTGTAAGGGTATGTAATTTTTCAAACGAAGCTGTTACATTCATACTTCGCAATCCCATTTTGGAAAGAGTTTGTTCACTTTTGCTGTAAAGTTCTTCAAAGGAGTAGGTTTCTTGGTATTTCCCCGATTGTAGATACACGAATCGATCTGCCAAATCTTTGAGCCAATACAACCGATGTTCTGACAAAACGATCGTAAAACCGGAGGCTTTCAAATTTTGCAATATAGCTTTAAGCTTTTCAATCGATTCATGATCCAAATTGGCGGTCGGTTCATCCAGAAGCAGAATTTTAGGATGCATGGAAATAATCGACCCACAGGCAATTCGTTGTTTTTCTCCACCAGATAACGCAAAAATGCTTCTATTTACTATATTAGTGAGATTTAAATCGGATATCGTCTGTTCCACTCTTTTTAAAATTTCATCGCGATCCAAATTCAAATTTTCACAACCAAAGATAAGCTCATTGGATGTATCAAGATTAAAAAATTGGGACTTGGGGTTTTGGAAAACAGTCCCAACATCCATAGCAATTTCACTGACAGTTTGATCTTTGATCGATTCACCAAAGTGTTTTATCACTCCACTTAAGGTCAAGGTATCATAAAACTCCGGAATGAGTCCATTGATGACACGTGTAATCGTTGTTTTCCCGCAGCCGCTTTCTCCGCATAATACGACACATTCACCCTCTTCAACATATAATGAAAAGTTGTCGATAATCGGAGTTGGTTCGACAGCTGAAGTAACCGTAATATTCTCCAGTTCTAATGCATTCATTCTAGACTCCCCCTTTGAAAAACACGATGACAAACACGGCTACAATTAGTAGCAAAAAATCGATAAGATGCAGTTGAAACTTTACAATCGTAGTTCGTTTCCGCCCTACATCCAACCCCCGCGTCATCGCAGCAGCTGAAAGTTCCTCCATTACTTTCCCTGAAGAAATCAGCATTGGTACGACCAGCCTTTCAATGGAGGCAACAGGATGTTTTATGAAATACACTGGACCAATGCGGATATTCCTGAAAACCAATGCTTTCCTGATATTTTGCAGATGTTCTCTCAGGGTTGGAATGAATCGCAGCATCACGACAAACGAAACAGCAAAAGCATCCGAAATCCGCAGCTTTTTAAAAACGGCAAGATATTCACTTGCTGTGGTCTTTTCTGCCAAAATATAGTACATCGCGATCGTTGGCAAGAATACTCTGATTACGTTGAATATCACAAACAGAAAAGCAAATAATTGCCCAGTATCTGTTATGTTCGCAAACTCCTCCAACAACAGCGTACCAAAAAATACCAATGTGAATTTATAAAACCAGCCCCATGCCTTCGCATTCAATAAAAACAAAGCGGACATGGCTCCTATGATACATTGTCCAGCCAGCGATCCGCTCTGAATCATAACCACAGAAGAGATAATAAAAATGACAATTTTTGTGATTGGTGAAACATCGATAAATGCATCTTTTTTAAAGTATAGAACAGTCTTTATTGCCTCCGACATATTAGACAATACCAGCTTGTTCAAAATGTTTCTTATTCAGCTTTTGACCAAGCATTGCCCCTATTAGTCCACCGACAATTGCTAAAACTACTAAGACGATAAGAATCCAGTCTGGTGTCAGAGCTGAAATCCGATCTACATAGTCCTCTCCATAATAATCCGCTGATGTCTGCATAAACTGATCTCTTGCAAAAATAAGCAGTGTAAATGGTCCTATAAGACTGATGTTAAAAATACTATAGGCTATTACATGTTTGACTTTAATATTCCCGCCTCTGTTTGCCAAAACCACTTCTGCTATGACACCGGCGATAACGGCAATTGCTAAAGGAATAAAAGAATACGATGACATAAACAGTCCGGATAAAATCGAGAGAATTAAGATCGCTCCTTTTTTCGGAACCTTGGAAATATATAGAATAAACACTGGTCCTAAAATAATCCCAGCAAGCAAAGGTATCATTAAATAGAGAATTGGATTAAAGCCAAATATCATCACAGCGGCAAGTAAAATCACGATATACATTGCCGCAAATGCTCCCGCAAAAATATAATCTTTTGTATTCATTTTCTTTTTCTTCATAACTACTCTCTCCTCTAACTGTTCGTTAACGATGTGATACCTCATTTACTTTACCGTACAAAATAGAATAAAGTCCCTTTTGCTCCACCAATTCATCATGCTTCCCTTCTTCCACTACTTCCCCGTGATCAATAACTAAAATGTGATCTGCCGCCCGGATTGTATTTAAACGATGCGCAATAACTAATAAGGTTTTGTCTCTGACCAATTCAGAAATGGCCTGCTGGATATAATATTCATTATCCGCATCAATGCTGGCAGTGGCTTCATCTAAAATAACAATGGGCGCGTCTTTCAATATACATCTCGCAATGGATATTCGCTGTCTCTGTCCGCCAGATAAGCTTTCTCCGCCTTCTCCAATTACTGTTTCGAAACCCTGTGGAAGTTCTTCAATGAATTCATAGCACCTAGCTTTTTTAGCGGCTTCCATTACTTCCTCTTCCGTTGCATTTGGATTTCCTAATTTAATATTATTGTAGATTGTATCCTGAAACAGGTACGTTGTTTGAAATACCATGCTAATCGATGACATTAATGTTTCTAGGGACATTTCCTTTATATCCACTCCACGAACTTTGATATTTCCTCCATTAATATCCCAAAATCTAGCTACTAGATTAGCAATGGTGGTTTTCCCAGAGCCTGAAGGACCAACCAACGCCGTCATGGTATTTGGATACAAAGTAAAGCTAACATCCTGTAAAACCAATTTTTCCTCATAGCCGAATGAAACATTTTCAAATGCAACTTCTTCCTTCTTATTTGCCAGAGGCGGTAATCCTTGCGTTCCCGCATCGCTCAATTCTTTCACCTCAAATAATTCGTTCACTCTGTCCAGACAGCTATTCATAATCCCTAGTACAGCAACTTCCCCGGATAAGGCTTTTAATGGTGTGAAAAAGCTAGTTGCAAAAAGCAGTAAGGCAATCAAGTATTCTGTCGTCATTTCTCCGGTACGATGAAGCGTTAATCCAAGAATAAAAATAAGCGAGGTTGAACCTGCTAATAACAAGTAAATTTTCCTTATCCAGCGGGTAACCTTTTCCTCCAGTTCGATGGCTTTATTCTTGCTTTCTTTAAATTGATTTCGTAGACCTGCAGCCCCTTCCCCCAGCTTATTAAAGCTCTTCATCACAGCGAGTCCCTCTATAAATCCCAACACTTCATCAGTTAGCTGTTCACTTTGATTCTGTCTTTTTACCCCTTCGGCGATCGTTTCTTTAGCTAACTTCTCAATAAAGAAGTAATATAGTAGAAGTGTTACAAAAGCAACCAAACCTAAACGATAATCTAAAATAAAGATAAAAATCGTTAAAATCAGCGTACTAAGCATATAATTAAAGGTATTCGCAATCTTCCCCATAACATTTTCTTCTACAAACAGCATATCCGTGCTTAAAACAGAACTAATTTTCCCAATATTCCCTTCTGTATAATATCCCATGGGTATCTTTCTAAATCGGTCAGCTAGTGTAATACGAAGCTTCGCAAAGATTTTATAGCCTGCATCACTTTGAAGTCTGTCGTTCATATAGTGAAACAACATTTGCAGCGATGCAGCCAGCAATAAAGCGAAAAATAGAAGAAGACTATCTGTCGCCGTCATTTCTCCATTCATTAATGCGACAATGGCAAAAAAGGCAAATAACAAAGGAAGCTTTTGGAATATGGATTCAAATACAGAAAATAAAAAAGCTATCATGATGCGGTTTTTATATTTTCCGGATAAATCTAGTACTCTTTTTACTAATTGAAAAATCACCCAGTTTCACTTCCTTTCGGCTGCCAGTTTTCACTTTTTATCGAAGAATCCCATAGTTTTTGATAAATGCTGCTTTGTTCTAAAAGGTCATGATGCGTTCCAGCAGATTCTATATTTCCTCTTTCCAGAACATAAATTTTTTCTGAATCCATAATATTCTTTAATCGATGAGCAATGGTGATCATTGTCCTTTGCTTTGATAGCTCCTTAAGTGCCTTGCTGATTATTTTTTCATTCTCCGCATCAATATAAGCCATTGCTTCATCCAACAGGATAATCGGTGCATCCTTCAGCAATGCTCTGGCAATACAAATTCTTTGTCTTTCTCCTCCAGAAAGCTTATCCCCTCTCGTCCCGACAATAGTATGTATTCCTTCGGAGAGATTTTCAAAAATAGGCAGACATTGCGCTCTTTCAGCAGCCTTCATCACTTCTTCCTCTGTTGCCTGCGGATTACCGATTCGAATATTTTCAAGAATGGACTGATTGAATAAATAAACATCCTGGGATACATAGGAAACCAGCTTCCCAAGCTCTTCCAAACTCAGCCCTCGTATATCCTGGCACCCAATCCTGATACTGCCCTGACCGACATCATAATAATGTACAAGCAGTTTTGCCAATGTACTTTTCCCACTGCCAGATTCGCCTACTAAGGCTGTTGTCTCCCCTTCTTTTGCTGTCAAAGTTAGATGGTTAACGACTGCTTCATCTTCATAGGAGAAAGAAATATCTTCAAAGGTGACATCAAAGTTCTTGCCAGTAAACGTTTCTTCACCTGTTTGTAGAGGTTCTGTATCCATTACCCCCTCTAAACCTTCGATTTTATAATTGATCTGCATCAATGCCGGGATAAAAGAAATCAAACGCAGTAAAGGGATCCCCAAACTTGATGCCAAACAAAAAATAAGAACGAGTCGAGAGAGCTCCGCATTTTGTGAAAGAACCAGATAAGAACCTACTGGCAGCATCACCAATGCCGTAGCAGAGAACATAATCGTATATATCGACATAGATGGCCAACAGGCTCGATACCAAGCAAGGGTCTTATCCCTGTAATTCCATATACTCTCTTTAAATTTTCCAAAGTATTGTCCTTCTTGATTAAATATTTTGACTACTTCCATTCCATTGATGTACTCGATAATCGTATTGTTCATATGCTGACCGGCAGTATAATAGTCTGCCATATTACTTTTTCCCACTTTGAACATATAGAAAAAAGCAAATAGAGCAATGGGCATGGTAACTAAAGCAAGCAGACCTAATCGAATATCTATTACCAACATGCTGACAATGACAAAGATAGAAATCGTTAAATTGGCAATGCCTTCTGGAACAGCATGCGCCAATAAGGTTTCCATGCTTTCAATATCATCGACATACACCTTTTTCATCGTTCCTTTTCCCTTATCCTGCACATAGCCGATTGGCAGTTTTTCAAGCTTTTCCTGAAGTCGCATTCTTAATTTTTCCAGCACTTGAAACGCGAACACATGTGAATGACCTAATCCTTTGACATATAATATACTTTCCAAAAGTAATGCAATCGTAATCACACTTGCAATGATCACTAGATATGAAGCAGTAAACGCCTGATCATTGACCAATCTCGAAATAAGTAAATAGATCATAAAATAGGGAACGATACTGAATGCCACGCTTAATATACATTGAAAAATAGCAATATATATCTGCTTTTTATCGTGTTCTGCATAAAATAGTATTTTTTTAAACATGCATTTTCTCCCTCCTACATTAGTAGTGCATACATTTCTTATGTAAATTATCCACATATATTTTGTTCGACTTTACAATAATCGAGAATTATTCTCAATTCTATTCAGACACAAATATTCATATTAGACATAGATCTTAAGAAACTAAAAACAGACACATAAGCTAAATCTCATGTGCCTGTCCCATACTCTATTTTGGTAAATTTGTTTTTTCGGTATTGCGAGGGAGTGACCCTGTATATGTTTTTAAACGCTCGAGTAAAATTACTAGAGTTCTCATAGCCAGTATCCAAAGCAATGGTCATAATATTTTTATCAGAAAGCTCCAATAGCTCCGCAGCCTTTACCATCCTCATTTTAAGTAAATATTCATAAGGTGGATGATGATATAATTCCTTGAAACAGCTTTTGAAAACAGTTGGTGTTATTTCAAATTGATGGCAGAGCTGTTCAATCGTCATATGTTCCGCTAAATGTTCTTCCATATATTCTTTAATTGCTCTCGTTTTCTCTATATTGCATTTTGAAAAAAACTTATATAAATAGAGTTGATTTAGGTCTGCTTCCATTATCCACATTAAGAGCTCCACCGTTTTTAACCTGATCATGCCCATTTTTTCATAAACAAGAGACTCAAATAGCTCCTCACATATATGAATGGCTTCTTCAGATGATGGCAATTTAAAGAATATCTCCATGCTGCGTAATTTGGCAGATAATTGCTTCAGATTTAACCCAAATTGATTTTCAAATGTTTCTTTGATCGAATCTGGTATATATTCTGGAGTGATCAATAAATTAAATCCCCTATAATTATTAGTAAGAACCTTGCCATGATACGATTTTTTAGCATTTTGGATCACATAAATATCTCCTGGATCACAAAAGAAATAGCGATCTTTTTTTAATTCCATTTGCACAATCCCATGATGGCTATAAGAAAATTGAAAGTAATCAGTAACCTGATAGGCTCTCCCTTCCCACTCTAGCTTACTGCCAAATGAACAAAACATCATTTCCA
The DNA here is from genome assembly GCF_018333015.1 of Bacillus sp. J14TS2. Taxonomy (NCBI): domain Bacteria; kingdom Bacillati; phylum Bacillota; class Bacilli; order Caryophanales; family Bacillaceae; genus Bacillus; species Bacillus sp. J14TS2. Next base: position 39,143 of record NZ_BORE01000024.1, read on the forward strand.
TCCCAGGATACAATTTAAAAAAAGTATATTTGAAGTTTGTATTTTTATCGAGATAAACCTTTCTATGCTCGTCTTCCTCAATAAGCTGCAAACCCCATTGTTTAAAATTCATTCCTTCCATTACTTTCCCCCTCTCCGCTAAATTTCCGTGAAATAGTTTCCTTAACGAAACTTATTTTCTTAATGGAAACTTTATGTAATTTATTACTAATTGTCAATAATATTGTGTGAAATCCCTCAATGAAGGGATCATGAACAATGGTATCGAAATAAATTAAGGATAGATTTTTATAAATCGTAATCATTACGATTATAATGCAAATAAAGATAATATTCAAAGGGGGGGAATGAAAAGTACAAAAACAAGAGATGGCTTGATTTAAAGTGGAACATCCCTTAGAGGATCATTGAGATGAAAAACAAACATGGAACAACTACGGTTATCCAAAATAATTAAAGGAGGGCTCTTAATTATTTTGGATAATTATGTAGAAAGATATTTTACATGCCAAAAATAGAAGTTACTAGGATGGCTTATCATGTCTTATTTCCCACAACTTCCACTGTGTAAGCTTGATATACAACTATTTTTCTTCTGATAACAGGTTGTTAAGACTATTCATCCAGTTATTTTTTATAAGTTCTCCAGCCTTCGAAAATGAACGATTTCTCATTTCTTCAATAATCATAGTATGTTCATTGATAGATTTTTGTTTTGGAATGACTTTATGAAAGTAGAAGGATTCAATTCTTACGATCTTATCTTTTAATTTGCTCAAAATCTTTTCTAGTTCTTTATTGTTAGACATTCGAACAAGCTGAGAATGAAATTCCATATCATATTTGAGACAGTTTTTCGGATTTCCTTTTTCAATTGCGTTTATATACTGATGATTGATCTTTTCTAACTGTTGCAATTGCGTGCTAGTGTAGTTAAGCAATGCCTCTTGGAATGCAAGTGTTTCTAGAGCAATCACGATGCTATAAATTTCTTTAGCTTCAACAGTGTTTATAGGGGCAACCATCGTGTAACTATTAGGCTTACTAACAATCAACTCTTCATCCTCCAACCTAAGCATAGCCTCTCTGACAGGAGTTCTACTGATACCTAGCTGTTCAGATAATTCCTTGTCCTTCACTCTCATTTCAGGCTTCAATTCACCTGATATAATGGCATTTTTAATCAATTCATATGCATGGTTACGCATCGATACCCGACTAATTTTGTGACTGCTTAATGTCATTTTCATCACCTATAAAAAAGTATTTACTTTCTTGTATATAATATGTAATATATCAATTATGAAGAATGAATTCAAGATGAGGGGGATCATTATGACTCAAAAAAAAATAAATATATTGCTTGTAATAACCATCATTTGTATTTCTTTAGCAGCCATTTTTGTGAAATTATCTGATGCACCATCAACCATTATGGCTATGTATCGGATGTTTTTAGGCTGCTTATTATTATCTCCCTTTTTTCTTAAATATAGAAAAACACTCAAGCAGATAAAAGGAAAAGAATGGTTTGCAATCATTTTTGCCGGTATATTTTTAGCTGCTCATTTTGGATTATGGTTTGAATCCCTAAATCATACGTCTGTAGCGAGCTCTACATTGATTTTAGCCCTACAACCAGCAATCGCATTAATTGGCGGGTTTATTTTTTTCAAAGAAAAAATACAGTTACGTACCCTTCTTACTTTGGGGGTAGCTTTGATTGGCGTTGCCATCGTCGGTGGAGGAAATCTGAGCTTAAATCAAGATGCGTTATTTGGTAATTTACTATCCTTACTTTCGGTCATATCTGTCGTTTTCTATTTATTAATTGGCCAAAGAAATGTTAAGTCCATCAACCATTGGGTTTACAGCTTTTTAGTCTTCTTTTTTGCAGGGATGACCCTAATCATGGTCAATCTAATTGGAAGCATACCTCTTACTGGTTACTCTGCTAATGATTGGGTGGTGTTTATTTTACTTGCCATTTTCCCTACAGGAGCCCATATCATTTATAATTTATTGTTGAATTATGTCAATACCACTACTATTTCCATGAGTACATTGGGAGAACCAATTGGTGCCTCATTACTAGCCATTGTACTTTTGAATGAAATGCTGACCATGATAGAAATGATTGGAGGAGCCCTAATCATTGTCGGAATTTATCTCTTTTTGAAGATGCAGAGTAGTCCAAACAAGGCTTTGACAGGTAACCAAAACCACTTGGATCCCATTAATAATGAAGGAACTTGAGGGAATCTATTTCTGACCTGATACTCCCACTACTTTAACTATAGGAGTATCAGGTATAGAATTAGAATGCTTTACGTTGATACATAAATTGACTAACCATCCAGGAAAGTAGATACAATACAATCGCAATAACCGCACCGCTACCATAGAGTGTAGCTGCCGATTGACTTGTAAGAAAATCAGTGATCGTTGTCAGATGTTCGGCTAAGAATCGAATGATTGGTGGTAGAATTACTGCGGAGAGTATAACCCCAATCAAAACCGCTGTTCCGATATAACCTGGCTTTAATATATAAAATAACGGAAAAACGAAGGCAGCAAAAACAAAGAACATCCCTGCGGCAATGGCAAAATCCCTCATCATATAGCTATAATTAAAGAAATAGAGAATAATACTAGCTAAACCAATCGATAAAATCATATACACAATCGCTCCGATATATTTTGCAGTCACAATCTCTTTTCGTGTATAGGGTAATGAATTAAGAAAAATATTTGATTCTACCTGCTCATCATAAATATACCCATTCATTGGGATATAAGAACTGGCTATGAAAAAAATGATAGCTGGGCTCATATGTCTGCCAAAAATCGCAAAGAAAATAAGGACTGGGATAAATAGAAATAATTGTGACTTTTGGATAATAAAATCTTTTTTTATCAAATTAAACATATTGAGGATTCGCTCCTTTCGCATAAAACATTATATCCTCTAATGTAGCTTCTTCAATCTCTACTTGATCTCCAAGTATTCTCCTAACTTTCCGTACATCATTCGTTAAAGCTTGAAATTCAGTAGAAGAACGCTCTAGCTTTATAAAGTTTTTTTCTATATCATGATTGATTAAATGAACACTTCCTTTAACTAAAGCATACCGATCCTGCACATCATCCATCGAATCATTGAATAGAATTTCCCCTTTTTGAATAAAAGTAATATAATCCGCAATTCGTTCTAAATCGCTCGTTATATGTGTGGAAAAAAATAGCGTTCGCTTTCCATTTTCCATGATATCTTGTAAGATATCTAGCAGTTCTCTCCGGAAAACCGGGTCTAGTCCGGCTGTCGGCTCATCCATCATAATAAACTCTGCATCATGGGATAAGGCCATAGCCAAAGAAGTTTTCATCTGCATCCCCTTTGAAAAAGTTTTAATTGCTTTATTTAACGGTAGCTCAAACTTCTTAATATAGTCATAAAATTGCTCGTTACGCCAATTTTTATAAGCGGGTGCAACAATGTGACGAAGATCTTTTAAGTTTAAATCTTTATAGAACACATTACTATCATAGACAAACCCCATGCGTTCTTTTATCTCTTTCTCATGATGGGCATAATCCAGTCCAAATACACTTATTTCCCCTGCATCTGCTTGTAAAAGATTCATCATCAACTTCATTGTTGTCGATTTTCCAGCTCCATTCGCACCAATAAAACCTGTAACACATCCTTGTTTTATTTGCAGATTGATATTTTCTAAGGAGAAATCTTTAAAACATTTGGTTACATTTTTAAATTCTACTATATTTTCCATCTATATCACTCCTCAATAATCCTTGGTTGACTTCATTGACTTACCACACACTGTTCATGATTTCCTTTTAAAAATAATCGAGAGGACATCTGCCAATACGTTTAAAAAAATCGCAATTAGGAAGACAAATGTAACAAAATTAAAAAACGGGTAGCTGTATAAGTGAAAGTACTCTGTAAATAATTTTGCGTTTAAGATGCGATTGTTTATATCTGTATCCCGAACATTTGGTTCCCAACCCGTTCCATCTAAAAGGTTAAAAATAATTTGCGCTACTATAAAAATACTTAGACCGATTAGTCTGTCCTTAAGTATTTTTCCGCGGATAGCCTCCGTTTCTTCTGACAAAAATTCTCTCCTCCACTCAATATTGTATATATACTATATTAACACTATATACATTATTAAAACATCTTTTCTTTCTCTTTTCAAGTGTCAATTTTTGAAAATAAGAGGCTGTCCAGAAAGTCAGTGAAAACTGAGCTTTTCTGTGACAGCCCTTCTTGTAAGCATGTAAAAGTTGGTGTGCGGTTTCCGGTTGCCTTCCGTTCCGGGGCACGCTTTCCGCTGGGCAAGGCTTGAGCTTCCTCAGTCGCCGCAAGCTTGCTCCTGTATTCCAACCGCCAGGGCTTCGTCGAATTCGAGAATTACTTCCTCGACGGAATGAAAATCGAAGCCAGTGCCACTTCGTCTTCAAGAAAAGCGGTCACTGACCATGACGAAAAACTGAAAGCCCAAGATCCATGGGACACTGGAAGAGAGCCATGAAATCGAGGAGAAGGAGGAGATGTAACGCAATCAGACGATAAAGGTGCGCAATCCAGTCTAATCGTATCCGCGAGACTGATTCCAATGTCAGACAAGCTGATAAGCAAAAAAAAAGAGAGCCTACCTTCACAAGTAAGATCTCTCCCAAGTTTGTATTCAATTTCTTTTACTCATCCCGCTGCTTCATTGCTTTCATGTAAAACATAATTTCCTCTAATGACGCTTCTTCTATCATGACATGGTCACCAAATAATTCTTTCACTTCCCCCACTTTATCAGTTAAGGCTTGAAACCCAGTTGAGGAACGTTCTATTTTAATAAAGCTCTCTTCCGTATCCCGATCAAGCAAATCGGTACTGCCTTTCACCAACGCATACTGCTCCTGCAGTTCATAAATTGGTTTATGAAAGAGGATTTCACCTTGATCAATCAGGACAATATAATCAGCAATCCGTTCTAAATCACTGGTAATATGTGTAGAAAAGAAAATCGTTCTTTTCCCATCTACCATTACTTCTTGAAAAATATCCAATAGCTCCCTGCGAGAAGTCGGATCCAATCCTGCTGTTGGCTCATCCATCATAATAAACTCTGCATCATGAGATAGAGCAATCGCGAGAGAAGCCTTCATCTGCATTCCTTTGGAGAATTTTTTTATAGGTTTATTGGAGGGTAATTCAAATTGATCTATATAGGCTTTGAATTGCTTATGATCCCAGCGTTTATAAGCTGGTGCGACAATTCTGCTAATATCCTTCAAATTCAGCGATCCATATAATACATTGCTATCATAAACAAAGCCGATCCGATCTTTAATTTCTTTTTCATGGCTGGCATAATCTAATCCAAATACACTTATTTCTCCAGCATCTGCTTGTAAGAGGTTCATCATCAGCTTCATTGTTGTCGTCTTTCCCGCTCCATTCGCTCCGATAAATCCGGTGACAAAGCCTTGTTTTATCTGTAAATCGATATTATCTATAGAGAATGCCTTCAACTCTTTAGAAACGCCACGGAGTTCTATCACATTTTCCATCCCCATCACTCCTCGTACAACAACTTCAGCAACTCTTGCAGTTCATCATAGGACAGGCCAATTTCACGACTATTTGAGATCACCGCACTTAACTGCTCTTCAATCACCGTTAGTTTTTTCTCGCGAATAACCTCTAAATTTTGCTCAGCCACAAATGATCCCTTTCCAACAATCGAATAGATAAATCCCGATTTCTCTAGTTCTTCGTATGCCCTCTTGGTAGTGATCACGCTGATTTTTAACTCCTTAGCCAGCTGTCTTATGGATGGAAGTGCGGTTCCTTCTGCTAACTCGCCTGACAAAATAGCCGTTTGAATCTGTTTCATAATTTGTACATAAATGGGCTCTTTCGAACTGTTTGATATAATAATTTGCATTCGAATACCTCTTTTTCATTGTATATCCTCATTATACACATTATAGAAACCGTGAATAACCCTATTCAATAGCCAATTGCTGAACATCTGTCCAATGCTCATCCCTTATATCTCCCAATTACTTGCTTTTCACTATTGTATATATAACACATAAACATTATATACAACAGTTAAACATCATTACCTCTATATATCAAGTAATTTCCAATAAGAAAAAAACAGTGATTTTACTAGATCACTGAAAAATTAGTCTAGCGACCTAAATACATCTCACTGCAAGATATAGTTAAAATATATAGATAAATGGAGATTAATGAAGAACAAAATATCTCTTTAAAATGCCACAATGGAATATGCTCCCCTTCCACGGACGGCTAATAAGCTTTGCACTCTGGAGTCTTGCATATTCCATTTGCTAGACTTGCTTTTCATTTCATATTTCCCTCGATAATCCAAATACCCAAATTTATTAAATAATGAACAAGACTAGCTAATTTGGATGTATCAGAATGAACTAGCAGTGTTCCCCCACTTATCATTCGCATTTCTCTCGAATTCTTGAAATAAGGTCTTTATTGGCAGTTCATTGGTGATAAACACTCGAAGCTTTTTGGATTGTTAACCAAGGGCGATTTTCTTCCCAACGAATTTTCACTGGCATTTTATATGCTTTTGATAATAATTCGTCTGTCAAAACTTCTTTCTTTGGTCCTGAAGCGACTATTTTTCCATCACGAATTAATAATACATGTGAAATAATATCAGCGATTTCTTCAATATGGTGAGTCACATAAAGCAAGTGACAATTTTTTTGGTCAATTTTGTTCATTAAATTTAACACTTCTTCACGTGAGAACACATCTAAGCCTGTACAAGGTTCATCAAGTATAAGAATTTCAGGATCACTCATTAACGCTCGAGCAATAAGTACTCTTCTTCTTTCTCCCTGAGACAACATACTATACGTTTTCCCACTCAAATAAGTTAAACGTAATGTAGAAAGTAAAAAATCTGCTTTCTCCCAATCTTGATCAAAAACATGTTCATATAAACCAAATGAGGCAAATTTACCACTTACAACAACTTCCTCTACCGTTTCTTGTTCTAAAACATTTAAAAATCTCTCTAATGAACTACTGACATATCCAATTTTTCTTCTTAGATCAGGTAAGCTTGTCTTACCAAATTCATTTCCCAGCACAGTAACCTTTCCTGTAGTTGGAAAATTATACCCGTTGACAATATTTAATAATGAGGTTTTTCCTGACCCATTTAGCCCTAGAATGCACCAATGCTCATTTTTCTTTACATTCCAATTAATTAGGTCTAAAATTTCTTGCTTGTTTCTTCTCCATGATACATCCTCGAAGCTAATAACTTTATCCATGGGGAACCACTCCAATATCCGTATTTGTACAAATCAGTAATTCACAGTTTAAATTGGGATTGTTCATTAATCTTGTTCCCTGCTTCAATAAGTATGTCAAACTCTGTTTTTAACATAGGCAATTGCACCTCAAAAGGAATGACTTTTTTAACCCCTAAATAAGAGTAACAGCATTAAACATCTTATCATCAGACGTTTATGCATAAAAAATTTGTTATAATTCAGCGATGGTACCTTCCAAAATAAGAAGCGTATATTTTACAGCAAGTTCAGGACTTTTCTCTTTAATAGAATCATACAATTTTTCATGATGATGTGATTGTGGATCATGTGAACGATATTCTTTATTTAATTTGTGCATAGCGTCTGATACTACTTGAGAAAATGTACGAAATAAATCAATAATAACGCCATTTTTACAAGCTATGGCTATGGACATATGAAATTCAATATCTGACTTGGTATATAGTTCTCGATCATCTTTTTCCAACGCTAATTTGCGTGTATCCAAATGAATACGCATAGTCTCTAAATCCTTTGCATCTCGGCGAAGAGCAGCTAATCTCGACATTTCTAACTCCAGCATCTTCCTTGCATCATACACCTCTATTAGTTCCGCACGGTGCAATCGATGTGAAAGAGGTTCTTGAATAGTTGGATTTGCTTTTAAATATGTGCCAAATCCTTGTTTTTTCTCAAGTAGTCCAGCGTGCACCAAAACCCGTATGGCTTCCCTAATAGTTGAACGTCCTACTCCAAATAGCTCCATTAATTTTGGCTCTGTAGGAATTTTTTCACCAGGTCGAATCTCCCCAGTAGATATTTTATGTTGTAACTGCTGAACTACATCGTCCACTAGCTTATGTGGTCTTAAAGTTTGAAACGTTAATTTATCATTCATCTGATCATCTCCTGTTTTCACAAGCCTAGCATTTCCCTTAAAAAAATACAAGGCTAAATTTTAAACTTATTAAAGCGATTGCGGAAAAGGATGTAAAACACAAAACTCAACCGAGCATAAGTCAGTTGAGCAGTTGATTAATCTAGTCTAATTCTAATTATCTTACTTAGCAATGAATCATGTTACTTGATACCGTTTCATTCGTAAATACACGACTACATCGAAACCAATTTTCATAACCACTAAGACGATCATCGTCAGCACGATATTGTGTGCAAAGGATTGAAGGAGAAATTCTTGCTTTGTGGTCATTAGCGTTAAAAAATCTTCAATCCGATAGTGATTGATTGGAAACAAGTTTAATAGTTTATATACGATACCCCTTTTAATTAGTTGAGTAATGGCTTTTGGCAAAAGGAATAAGCCTAATGCAATGGTTAGAGCACTGAACGGTGAACGGGTAGCAGAGGAAACATATAATGTAATCCCTACAATCGCTAGCAACCCAATAATTTGAAGAGCCTCTGCTAACAAGAATACTTGTAGCTGATTGATTTCATCAGGAAAACGAAACAATTCTAATGAAAAATTTGTTTGAATACTCGTATCCCAACCAGTAAAGCCACTATTATACACATAGAAAGCGGCCAGTAAAACCACTTGAACCATGAGAAAGACAAAAGTGGAAATCAGTGTTGCTGCGATGATTTTCGCGATCGTTAATTTGTTTCTGCCAAATCTTGTAGACAATAACAACTGATTCATATTTCTTGAAGTATCACTAGAAAAAACTAGAGAACAGACAAGAATAGTTACAATACTAGTAAGGATGAATAATTGACCCATAACTTTAAATAGGTCATACCATGTTACATAGCTGCCCATTTTCAAAGGCGTTTCAAATTGGGTAAACCCTATATCTTTAATCGTTTTAGGGTTAATTTGATCAATTGTCATTTTTTCGCCTTGCTCCATGGCGTTATTCAATTTTAAATAGTTATCTTCACCTTTTGGAAAAAATGTAGCGGCTATTTCATATGAGAACATATCAAAAATTCTATTATTCACATCAACATTTTGATATCGATCGATATAATCCGCAAGGATCTCCTTTACGTTTTGATCTGTAAACTCTCCAGTACTTTTTTCAACGATCTTATGATAGAGTTCAAGACCTTCCCCTTGTTTTGTGTTGACCTGTGAATAATGAAAACCAATAAGCAATATACTTGCCAAAACAAAACACGACACAATTAGTGCGCCAATAAACGTTTTGTTTTGTCGTATTTTTTCCACTTCATACTTTACTATTGTTCTCATTTCCGTGCGTCCTCTCTAAAATAGTATAGATATAAATCTTCCAATGTTGGTTGCACTTGTTCGGCATTATCAGTAGGTTTTTCTTTTGAAATAATCCTTAATACTGTCCCTCTTGTTTCATGCTTTTGGTTGCTAATAATATGCTTTGCTAGCATTTCATCCAATTTAGCTGGTTCAACAACAGACTCCCATACATAGCCTTGAATGGTATTGACTAGTTCAGAGGAAGCACCTCTGTTTTCAAGTTTTCCTTGATTCAATACTAGTATTTCGTCTGCAATATACTCAACATCAGAAACAATATGAGTGGAAAGAATGACAATTTTATTTTCGGAAAAAGAGCTTATTAAATTCCTAAATCGAACCCGTTCCTTTGGATCTAACCCAACTGTCGGTTCATCCAAAATTAATATTTCCGGGTCATTAATCATGGCTTGAGCAATCCCCAACCGTTGTTTCATTCCACCAGAGTACTTTTTAATCTTTTTATTCCGCACATCTTCTAATCCGACTAATTTTAACAGCTCAAGGCATCTTTTTTTAGCAACGTTTTTATTGAGTCCTTTGAGAGCCGCGATATACTGCATAAACTTCATCGCGGTGAAATCAGGATAATAACTGAAATCCTGTGGTAAAAAGCCCAATACTGAGCGAAAAGCATCTGGATTGCTTCGTACATTGTCATGATTATATGTAATTGTGCCCGCAGTTTGTTTCATCACACCACAGATAATTCTAAATAAAGTCGTTTTTCCGGATCCATTTGAACCTAAAAGGCCGTACACTCCCGGTTTTAAACGAAATGAAACATGGTCAAGGACAACTGTATCATCATATTTTTTTGTAATATTATCTAGCTCTAATAGCATGAGCAAAGCACCTCCCATTTTTTAACATTAAGCATATTCATGACAATTAAAAGTAAAATGATGATTGAAAAAATAAACCCTGCTTCCCAATACTTGATCTCAATCTCATAAACATTGAAAAGATTAGCTACAAGGATAATCCCCATCAGAATGAGTCCTGAGCTTATCCAAAAAACAACAGATGAGAGCGTGTTTCTCCAAATCGTAAAAAGAGAAAATAGCACAATACAAGTAAAATTAAAGGGTACAAGTAAATATAAGATGATCTGCCAGAAGGAAATGGCCATCACCCCCTGAGAAATAAAAGCGAGACAAGTAATGAGTACTAAATCTGCTAAGCCAAAGATCAGCAATTTTATGACAATATGCTGGCGTAGATCATATTTGAGTGTTTGCTCCAATTCCCACATGCCAGTTGTAAAACTGCGAAATAATTCATTAATAAAGAAAATAACAGAGAAGACCACTGTCACGGTTAGGCATTGCAGAATGAAGCTGGCTGGGTCATCGTTTATCACCTTCGTAATTAAAAAAGTCGTCAAGAACAGGAGAGCAAATTGAATCAGCCAGGTTTGAAGTCTGGTGAATCGAATAGATGAACGAAGGAGGTCGAGCAGAGAATATTTGCCAAGTTGATGTTTCATGATCTTTTGCTTTCCTAAATCAATGATCGCTTGTCTCTGCATATCATCGCCTTTAATTTCATAATTCTTCATTTTTTTGATCGTTTCATTATCCATCCATAAACTCCTCTCTATCCAATAATCTACTAAGTTTTTTTAGGCCTTGTTGAATCCTTGATTGCGTTGTAGGAACGCTTGTCCCAGTAATTTTGGCAATATCCTTCACTTTTAAATCATAGTAATATTTCAAAATTAGTGCCTCTTTTTGAATATCAGGAAGCGTGTTTAGTGCGGCTTGGATTTGATTTGCACTCTCTTCCATGACCAAATTCGCCATAATAGTTTCAGTACTGCTATGTATAACATTCTCATCTAATTCCGACTGGGTAAATTTCTTTTTGTTATAGTAGTTATTACATACATTTACAGTAATCGTGAATAAATAGTTAAAGAACTTCCCCGTAAATTTATATGTAGCGATGTTTTCAATGACTTTAAGAAAGATATCTTGGGTTAAATCGGCAGCTAAAACCCGATTACCAAAACATCTTCGTACACAAAATGAAAAAATTTGATCATAGTACTTACTAACTAATTTCTCCCAAGCATCCGTATCCCCAGATTTAATTTTTCGAATTAAGCTATAATCTTCGATCGTCCTCACCTATTCATAACAAAAATACTTCTCACTATAAATGAACAAAGATCTTGCAGAAATCATTTAAATAAATTAATTTCGTAAAAAAATCCTGTTTAATATAATACGGAAAACACAATATGCAAGACTAAACACCGCTGATTTCCGTTCTCCAAAGGTGGTAAGTTTCCTCATCGCCAGTACTTTAACGAAGAGGACAAACTATAATATCATAATATATAACTAATTGCGGTGTATAGCTTCGGCTTACACTTAAGGGGACTGGATGTGTCTGCTCCTCTTTAAATTTGCTCACTATATCTATATTCATAAAAAGATGACCCTAATTTCATGATTGAAATTAGGGTCATCTTTTTTTATAAATAAATCGGCTTTTAACTTTGTAATGTTTCTCTATCCAATCGAAATCAATTCAGATGGTTTCCCACTATACATAATTGATAAATGATGAAGTGCTCTTGTGCAACCGACATATAATAATTTTGTTGTTTGCTCTGTGTTTGGATAATCTATCTCATCAACATCGACCATCAGTACGGAATCAAATTCTAATCCTTTTGATACATACACTGGTAATAAGGAGATCCCGCCTTCGTATGTTTGATCTTCGGTTGTCATCATATTTAATTCTGGAAGTTCTTTTTTTAGTTGGGCATAAATTTGGTCACATGCTGATTCAGTTCGTAAAATAACGGCAATGGTGTTCATGCCCTTGTGTTTCATTTCATTCACCCAGCTTACGATTTTCTCCGCTTTATCTTCTGGTTGTATTTGTTGAATCTGCACATCATCCCCGCTCCGAAATACTGGCTCTGCATATGCGGGTGGGCTAGCGAGATGACGGAGGATCTTGTTGGAAAAAGCAATAATCTCATAGGTGGAACGATAGCTTTTCGTCATTTGGAAGAATTTTGCACGAGATCGATCGAAAAGTTCAATAAAACGTTCCCATTCGTCAATCCCTTCATCATGATGAATACCTTGTGCCAAATCTCCTAATATCGTAAATGATGCTTTTTTTGTGCGCGCATTTAATACAGAAACTTGATAGGGGGAGAAGTCTTGCGCCTCGTCAATGACAACATGATCAAACCGATCTTCTTTCTCGATGCCAAACCAATAATCGTGAATATCCAATAAAGGAGCTAAATCATCTAGAGCTATATTTTTCTTTGGTGGTAAAATGTCCGCTTTCCCCATTCTTTTTAAGATTTCTGCATACAACTCATAGGGCTTTCTTTTTTTCCATTTACGTAAGTATTTTCTTAGTTGCGTCTTTCCCTCTTTCCGTGCTTGCGCTTGTTCTTTTTTCTCTTCATACATCTTTGCCTCAATTTCAACCCAACGTGTTAATTTCGCTTTAAGTCTTTCGTATTTCTTTGTCACAGGGCTATCTTTAAAATCGTTTGCTACCCAATGTTTTATTTTCTCTAGGGAAACACCTTGTTTATTTTCCCAGGGAATAAAGTCTTCTTCTGGAAGCCAGTCTTGCTCTAATTGTGATAATTGCGCTTTTATTTTCTGTTGAAATACTAATGTTCCTTTCAAGTTATCCCGCTCAACACGATCTGATTCAAAAAAGTTCTTTCTTCTTTTGCTAAGAGATTCCAGTTGGCAATTTGGATCATCAATAATCGTCATTGCCCATTTTGGAAAGGTTGTTTGCACAATATCTCCCACGCCCAATTCAGGTAGTACTTGAGAAATATAATCGAGAAAGATCGTGTTAGGTGCAAAGATAATCATGCGATGTGCGTTTAATTGCTCACGGTATTCATATAACAAATAGGCTAGTCGATGAAGGGCTACAGTCGTTTTTCCACTCCCAGCTACTCCCTGGATAATGACAGCTTGATTTAAAGGATAACGAATAATTTCATTTTGCTCGCCCTGAATGGTGGCGACAATGTCACGAAGTCGATTATCCTTTTGATCACCTAATTTATATAATAGAAATTCATCTCCTCCAGATGATTCCTGTTCTCCGCGAATATAGCGGTCTACTACTCTTTGCAGCTCCTGGTCATAGGTGACGATATTTCTTTTTAAATTGATTTCACCCTCAACAATGCCATCAGGTGATTGATAATATACATCATCTTCACTCCCACTAAAGCCATAGAATAGACTGGAAATCGGCGCACGCCAGTCGGTAATGATAACATTCCCGTTCTTCTCATCAAAAACACCCGCTTTTCCAATATAAACAACTCTTACTTCATCTTTTTCTTTAAAATCAAGTCGAGCAAAATAAGGTTCTTTCTTAGCACTGATTAATGATTCTAGCATTCTCTTCCTACTGTCATCTAAGGCTAATTCAGTAATATCATCACCAACATATCCAGATTTTGCTGCTACCTCCTCATATTGCTTGTTAATAATAGCTAATTTTTTGTTTAATTCCTTCTTTTCTTCTGCAAATGGCACACTGTCTCCTCCTTAACTGAATGTCTCGTTATTTTAGCAAGTAAATATCGAAAAATATAGACTTATAAATATATTTGATGTATACTACTAAATAGAGTATTGCCAAAAATTCACTTATTATAAAATAGTAAAACACACATAAAAAACCAACATCATTGTTGGCTTTTCACGTGTGTTTTTTAAATTTAATGCTGGTCCAAGGTTAACTTACTACCACTCTGCAATACTGCCATCTTTATGACGCCAAACAGGATTTTTCCAATCATGCCCAAGCTTTGCTCGTTCCCGTACATAGTCCTCATCTATTTCAATCCCTAATCCTGGACCATCCGGAATTTTCACATAACCATCTTTATAATCAAAAACAGTACGATCCTTGATATAATCAAGAATATCGTTTCCTTTATTATAATGAATACCCAGACTTTGTTCTTGGATAAAGGCATTATGGGATGTTGCATCTACTTGCAGACAAGCCGCTAAAGCGATTGGACCTAATGGACAATGTGGTGCAAGAGCGACATCATAGGCTTCTGCCATTGAAGCAATTTTCTTCACTTCTGTAATCCCTCCAGCATGTGATAAATCTGGCTGAATGATATCGACATATCCCTCTTCGAGTATCGGTTTAAAATCCCATCTTGAGAACATTCTTTCTCCTGTCGCAATTGGAATATGTGTGTGCTTAGCGATCTCTTTTAATGCTTCGTTATTTTCAGGTAAAACCGGTTCTTCAATGAACATAGGACGATAGGGCTCGAGTTCTTTCACTAAAACTTTTGCCATTGGCTTATGTACACGACCATGGAAGTCAACCCCAATCCCCACATCAGATCCAACAGCCTCTCTGATTGCAGCAATACGCTCGACTGCCTCATCTACTTTCTTATAAGAATCAATATATTGTAGCTCCTCAGTTCCGTTCATTTTTACAGCAGTAAATCCGACCTCTACAGCTTTTTTTGCTGCTTCTCCTACATCAGACGGTCGATCACCGCCTATCCATGAATACACCCGAATCGAATCGCGACAAGCTCCGCCCATCAACTGGTAAATTGGTGAATGGAGATACTTACCTTTTATATCCCATAAAGCCTGGTCAATTCCGGCAAGCGCACTCATTAATATCGGTCCTCCGCGATAAAAACCAGATCGGTACAGCATATTCCAATGATCTTCGATACGTAATGGATCTTTTCCAATTAAATATGTCATTAATTCTTCCACTGCCGCTTTTACAGAGTGTGCCCTGCCCTCAACAACAGGTTCTCCCCATCCAACAATGCCTTCGTCCGTTTCGATTTTCAAAAAATTCCATCTTGGTGGAACGATAAAGCATTCAAACCCTGTAATTTTCATATGTCAATCTCCCTCACACTTTAATTTTCATTTCAACAATTTTCTCATCACCCATAATTTACCGTTTATAAGCACTTACAATCTTCACCATTTCTTCAGCTCTTCGTTGGATCTCAGCAAAGTTTTTCTGTTTGACTAGATTTTTATCAACAATCGGGGACCCTACACCTAAGGCAAAGCTCCCTGCTTCTAAAAAATCAATGACCGTATCAGCTGTCACTCCCCCAACAGGAATCATCTCAATTTGTGCGAGTGGTCCTTTTAAATCCTTTATATATGTTGGACCTAATGTACTGACTGGGAAGATTTTTACCACCTTTGCCCCTAATTCAGAGGCTCTTACCACTTCTGTTGGCGTTAATACACCTGGAATGATCGGTACATTATAACGATTAGCCGTAATAATCGCTGCTTCATTTAGGGTCGGGGCTAATAAAAATGATGCCCCCGCAAGAATCGCTAACCTTACTGTTTCCGAATCTAAAACCGTTCCCGCACCTACCAATATATCTGGATAACGCTGTTTTACAGTCTTAATGGCATCCAATGCACCTGGTGTATTCATCGTAATTTCTAAAATGCGAATGCCTCCTGCATAAAGGCTATCAACAACCTGTTGCAAATCCGCATCAGCATCTGCTCTAATGATTGAGATAATTTTGTGTTCATTTATTGTTTGTAAAACAGAATCCATATGTATTCTCCTTTGCTTCTATGTTTATATCTATGTTTTTATTTAAAGGTGAGAAAGTATAAATTTCGGCTAATACTTGATCTAGCTCCAGGCGCCATCGGCGGGCGCCTGGAGCTTTTCTTATTTTTAAGGAAACTATAAAAATCTTGGCCTGTGGATAACTGTTTACGTTGCGGCTTGACATCCAGCTCCATCGCCCAGCGACTAGCAAACTTTCGGTTTCTTCCTACGATGAGTCAACATCCATTCGCTTTCCAAGCTCATGGTGTTTCCTTTATCTCAGGCCTACAGGATGTAGGTCAGAACAGCGTTGCGCCAGGACGGCGCGTTTTTAGCTGTTCATCCTTACTATGAAAGTTTGTACGTCGCTAAACGGGCGCTTGCGCTTTTGTTCTTTTCTGTAAATGAATCGCTCTCCAGCGACCATCATATGAAATTTTTGAGAGGGGTAATGATGAAAAATATAATCTACAAAATAAGCGGGATTTTCACTATTATTTGGGAACATATCATAATGCATAGGAATAATTAAATCCGCTCCCACTTCGATACCAAAATCCACAGCTTCACGATAATTCATATTTCCAATGATTCCTCTTGATGTTCTTGAATAGTCTGTTCCATTAATAGGTACAAACACAATATCCGGTTGTAATCCAGCTACTTTATCGATTATTTCCTTCGTTGCAATCGTGTCGCCGCTATGAAACACTTTAACACCGTTTACTTCAATAAAATAACCAAAATAGTATGGATTTCCATTTTGATCTCTTTCATATCGTGTATGAGCAACTTCAATGGGAATAATAGTAAAGCTCTCAATATGGAAGCTTGAATCATTCGCAACCTTGATCATGTTATGAATCCCGATATCGCTAAGCCAAGATGAATGGGAAGCGGGTGCTACAAAGCTTGAATCATTCGCAACCTTGATCATGTTATGAATCCCGATATCGCTAAGCCAAGATGAATGGGAAGCGGGTGCTACAAAGCTAGTCTTTTCAGAGATCTGGGATATTTGTTGTAATGTCTCTAAATTCATATGATCATCATGAAAATGTGTAATGAGCACTCCGTCAATTCCCGCTAATTGTTCTGGTGATAACGGAGGTGGGAAGGACCTTTTGAATTCAGTATCTGGATTATCCAACTCTATCGAATAGGTCAGATACGGGTCTATACAGATGAAGCCGTTTTCGCCTTTGAGAATAATTCCCGATTGGCCCAAGCTCCAAATAGCCACTTCGGCCTTATATGTATTTGTGTTTTTTATTTCGTTTATTAGCTCTCCATCCTGTTTATAGAGCATCGCTTCATCACCGCCTACTATTTATTCTGATATTTCTATTCTCATTCCCGAATGAAAGGATTTGATTGCAGCATAAGCAATTTTAAGAGCACGATACCCTGCTTCAGCATGTACAGGAGCTGGCTTTCCAGATTTTAATGCTTCCAGTAGAGCATCAATATGCCGATCGAAAGTTTTATGAAATTCTCTGTTTGGATCATTAAAATAACCTGCTTCCCATACTTCACCAAATTCACTTCCTGTAGAATGAAAGGAATATTTTTTTACAGTATCATAAATAACCGATCTTCCCTTGATCCCATTAATTTCTACACGGTGAGTTTCAGGATAAGCATATGAAGATTCATAGGTTCCAATTAAATTTCCGACCGCCCCACTTTCAAATCTAAGTGACAATGACATTGTTTGAAAGCCACCGCCAGTTATATCTGCCATTTCCGCCATAACAGATTTTATAGGACCGCATAAATGTTCAAGCATATCGAAACCATGACATTGTGTCTCGATCAAATTAGCATAAGGGTGATTGCTTGATCCTTCTCCGCCGAATCGCCAAGAAACAAAAGATACATCGCCAATTTCCCCATTTTTCATAGCATCATAGGCTAACTGAACTGGCTTAGCATAACGATGATTGAAGTTAATGGCAAAAAATAAATTTCGTTTGTCCGCCTCATTCAAAAGTATTTCTGCTTCTTCTAACTCAAAGGCAATTGGTTTTTCAACTAATAAAGGAAAACCAGCCTGAATAACTTGAAGAGTTGGAGCGAAGTGTTGCTGATTTGGCAGACATATACTAACCAAATCGGGTTGTTCCATCTCTAACATCTTTTCAATATTTGTATAAGCTTTTGTTGCAAATAACTCGGCCCGTACTTTTGTCTTCTCTGAATTACGACCAACAATCGCACATAAATGAACATCTTCGCGATCTTTAAATACCCGTGCATGCTGATATCCCCAGCCGCCTGTTCCAATCACAGCCACTTTTATTTGCTTATTTTCAGGCATGCTCAATAATCACCTTTCCTGTGTTTCCCATAAAAAATAATTCAAAAGCATGCTGAATATCTTTAACATTAAAACGATGTGTAATGATTTGTTGCATGTATGCTAGATTTTCTTTCAGGAGTCTATTATTCCTTTCCAATTCATTATATTGAAAGTATTCACTTCCTAAAACAGCCCGTTCAGTCGCAATCAAATCATGAGAAACCTCTAAATGTAGTTCTTGGCCATGTCCGATACAAACGAGTACACCGCGTTGATTAAGTGCATTTAACACAGATTTTCTAGCTGCGGTTTTACCGCTTGTATCGAAAGCCGCATCTACTCCCTTACAATTGACTCGTTTCAGCGCATCCTCCAAAGATGACTCATTTAAATCAATCGGAATCGCACCTAACTTTTCTGCCAAATCAAGACGATATGATACATAATCCATGATATATACTGGAACCTTTTTACCGAGAAGCAGCTGACACATAGCCAGCACACCAAGACCAATTGGACCCGCTCCAGCAATAAGTACAGACCTAATATCTGGATGTACAAGTTCTGCACGCTTTATTGCATGTCCCCCTGTACCCATGATATCTAACAGCATCGTTGCTTCAGTCAATGGGATTGATGGATCAATCGGGAAGAAAACACTTTCATTCACAACAATATAAGGGCTATATCCTCCATCTTTATTAAAGCCATAGTCCCCTCGTTTTTCTTGACATTGATTTGTATTACCAGATTGACAGTTTCGACATACACCACAGTAATCCATCAGAAATATAACGCCAGGTGTTCCCACCACTGTTTTTGTATCTT
Source organism: Bacillus sp. J14TS2 (assembly GCF_018333015.1). Lineage (NCBI taxonomy): Bacteria > Bacillati > Bacillota > Bacilli > Caryophanales > Bacillaceae > Bacillus > Bacillus sp. J14TS2. Next base: position 58,483 of record NZ_BORE01000024.1, read on the forward strand.
CTCCGACTGCCATTACCATTCCGGATGCTTCATGCCCTGGGGTCACTTTACTTCCATCAAAAAATTGATTGCGTTCTGAACCACATAAGGCATTCGCCTTCACCTGAATCAATAATTGTCCTGGGCCGGGAACCGGCACTTCCTTTTCTCTAAAATCCACTCTAGAATTACCGATAAATACAGGGATTTCCATTACTTCCTTAGCTAACTCCATCACAAGTCCCCCCAATAGTGTTTATGAATTTTAATGTTTTCCCCTCTTGCCCTACTCAGCGCCCTTGCGATGGGGGAAAATTCAGAAAAATTGTTAAAGTACTATCAAATTCCCCTTTAATGTTACTATAAACGTTAACATAAAATGTATTTTTTTCAATTAAATATTAATATGTTTATAGAAATAATCTTTCCCTATTGTGTGTTTATGAATGATGCAAGTTAGAGGAGGCTGAGACCTCATACAAGGGAAAGTAAGTTTCTGAAGCGGCGATCGTTCGTTTTGTGTCCCAGCCTCATAGTCTCATCACTTACCACAAAGCTAGCGGTTCGCTAACAATTGGTTCTGGATAGACAGAGTCTATTTTAACTAGATCCTCTTTTGTAAGCTGAATATCTGCAGCCTTTACATTATTGATAACATGTTCCGAATTACTAGATTTGGGAATCGCAATGGTATGCTCATTTCGAATACACCATGCCAATAAAATTTGAAAAACATCTGCATGATGCTTTTTCGAAATATCTAATAAAACTTTTTGTTTCGTTAAAGCAGTCCCTAAACGATCCCCTCTTGCTACAGGAGCATATGCCATTAATGGTATGTTTTTTTCTTTCATCGTAGGAACTAAATCGAAATCAATTCCACGATCTCCTAAATTATAACGAACTTGGTTCGCAGCACAGCAATGACCTTTAGGCAGTTTTAATAATTTCAGCATATCATTGACATCAAAATTAGAAACTCCCCAAGCCTTAATTTTCCCCTGTATTCTAGCTTTTTCCATTGCTTCTATTGTTTCTTCTATCGGAATACCGCCTTTCCAATGGAGCAAGTAAAGAGCTACATAATCTGTTTTCAACCGTTTAAGGAATTTTCTAAGCTGAGGGGAATTTGCTTTTTGGAAGCATTATTAGGAAGAACCTTTGAAACTAGAAAAAGTTTTTCCCGGTCAAAAGGTTCAATTGCATGACCAACCAAACGTTCAGCATTGCCATTACCATACATTTCAGCAGTATCAATCACCTGAACACCGTGTTCAAGGCCCGCTCTTATTGCTTCTACTTCTTGAGAAAATTTACCTGCATTGTCTCCCACATTCGAAGTACCTAAGCCTATGGGAAAAACTTCTCTTCCGGCTATTTTTACCTTTTTCAAATTCTTCACTCCCTGGAAATAAAAGTTTGCTAATCGCTGGGCACTGGAGCCTGTAGGAATACCTACCTTATCTCTTTAATTGCCATTCTATCGATAGTTACACTATCAACCCTGAAGTCGGCTCTAGGGCAATACTAGGCACTCTTTGAAGAATAACAGCATTTGTAAATTTGGTTACAGTTGGTGAAAATAATTCTTACGCTTCTATTGTTCATCTAATTCTGAAAGCGAAATTTTATATAGCCTATCATCATTCCCTTGGGAAATCCCCCGTCCATCTTTATTATTACTAATAAAATAAAGATTACCATCCTCAATCCATACGTCTCGAATTCTTCCAAGATCAGTTACGACTTCACGGTATTCACCTGTTTCAGGATCAAATTCTAGAACCGCATTTCCTCTTAATGCCGCAACGTACAACTTCCCATTATCATGGTCCATCCCAGATGGTGCCCAAGTTGATTCCTGTCCAGAAGTGAATAGTGGCGAAACCATCCCAATTTCTTCCTCATTGCCTTCAATAATTGGCCAGCCGTAATTTTGACCCGCTTCAATTACGTTCACCTCATCATTGGCATTATCACCATGTTCACTTGCATACATCGTACCATCGGGCAACCAAGTCATTCCTTGGGGATTACGATGTCCATAACTATAGACATAGGAATCTGAAAACGGGTTATCATCTGGTACAGATCCATCTAAATTCATTCTTAGAATTTTTCCACCTAAAGAATTAAGTTCCTGTGCTATTTCCCGCTCAGCAGCATCCCCAGCTGTTGCATATAGTTTTTCGTCTGGCCCGATTTTAAGTCTTCCTCCATGGTGGTAAGAACCGCTAGGAATCTGGTCAAGAAGCAGACTCTCTTCTCTCCACACATCCCCTTCCAATTGAAGTGTTACAATGCGGTTAAATTGTCCCTCGCTATTTTCATACGTATAGTAGGCATAGGCTAGGTTTGATTTGGAAAAATCAGGAGCAAGGACAAAGCCAAGTAACCCAGCCTCTGAGGCTGTTGATACCTCTTGCTCGAGTTCTACATTTTGTCGTTCCACTTCTCCCTCTTCTATTTTGACAATGCTTCCTGGCCTTTCTGTTAAATAAAAAGTATCCTCCAAATTTTCGATAGACCAAGGAACATCTAAATTTTCTGCAATGACTTCTAGACCTTCAATAGTCGATGATACTTCCTTTTCTTTTGAATTTTGCGAATTATTTGGCGAGTTTTGGTTACTAGGAGGATTTTGCTTATCATTTGCAGAACAGGCAATAAGGAATAGAATACCGATTAGATAGCTTGTTAAGATTTTTTTCATTTACATCACCCTTCATACAATGCTCTTGATATAAAGAATCTTTCCAGGCTTCATTAGTTGAATGATCGTGATAGAACGATCATTCAACTATTGCTTCGTATTTACTATCTCACATAAAGTGAACCTTCAATCAGTGGGGGTTTTCTTTCATCCCCCACTGATTTCAGAGGATCAAAGGCTAAAATCGCGACATCCTGTCGCTACGCCTTTGTGACCAACATCTTGTTGGCCTGAACCAATCGGGCTTTTACGGGCAGTTATCCCCCACCTATGCTACTCCGTATTCTCTAAAGCCTTGAGGTGGGGGTATTACTGCCCGTTAATGCGGGATAAACTACATTGTGCTAATATCGATTACGAATCGATATCTGACATCAGAAGCCAGGACACGTTCGTATGCTTCATCAATTTGATCAGCAGAAATAACCTCAATTTGAGGAGCAATGTTATGCTCGGCACAAAAATCTAACATTTCTTGTGTCTCTCGAATACCGCCAATCGAGGAACCTGCAAACGAACGACGATGACCAATTAGAGATTGTACATTTAAGGATAAAGGTTCTCCGGGAGCACCAACATTAACCAATGTGCCATCAAGTGTCAGCAATCCAAAATAGGCATCCATATCGATTTTTGCACTCACTGTATTAATAATTAAATCAAAAGAGCCGGATAGTTTCTCAAATGTTTCTGGATTACTTGTAGCGTAGTAATCATCAGCACCAAATTGTAATCCGTCATCTTTTTTATTCAATGTTTGCGAGAGAACTGTTACCTCTGCCCCCATCGCATGTGCAATTTTGACGGCCATATGACCAAGTCCGCCCATCCCTACAACAGCTACCTTCTTACCTGATCCAGCTTTCCAATGGTTTAACGGGGAATAGGTTGTAATTCCCGCACAAAGTAAAGGAGCGGCGACATCAAGTTCGATATTGTCTGGAATTTTAACAACGAAATCTTCCACCACCACAATATGGGTCGAATAGCCGCCTTGCGTTGGTTCACCATATTTGTCTACACCCGCATAGGTCTGAATATTTCCTTCTACACAATATTGTTCTTCCCCTCGAAGACAATTCTCACATTCTCCGCAGGAATCAACCATACAGCCAACACCTACACGATCACCGATTTGATATTTCGTAACCTCAGGTCCAACCTCTGTGACAATCCCTGCAATTTCGTGCCCAGGAACAAGCGGATAATGCACATCTCCCCATTCACCATGAGCAGTGTGAATATCAGAATGACATATACCTGCATATTTGATTTCAATTAATATATCCTTTTTATCCAGATTTCGACGTGCAATTTCAGCTTCTCGAAATGATTTGTTTGGACCATCGACAGCTCGCGCTTTAGCAGTTACCATAATTAAAACCTCCGATAATATTTGTTAAAATAAGGTGTTAGCAATAGATAGGAATGCTGATAAAATTTTACTTTAACCCATCTGTCCCACCTTTTTTCTTGGAAACTATGTTACTCCATGAAGTTAACTCTAGGTCAAGTGATTAGATCTTTTTCTTAGAATTTAGTTCAATCTTTTTCAACCACCCTTCCAACATAAAAAAGACAATTTAACATTGAATCTACTATTTGCAAAAAAGAACTTTTCTGCTTGTTCTTCATTCATTTTGACACTTACCAAATACTTTGTTAAAATTCCTCCCAAACATTAAGTTAGCTCAAGGTTTATATTTATAAAGCGAGAATTATTGAGGTGTTGGCGTCCGTTTAGTGACGTACAAACTTTCTTAATAAGGGTGAACGGCTGCGGCAGACTCAAACGCGAACGTCCTGTCGCTTCGTCTGCACTAGTACGTCCTGTACGTCGCAACGCCGATGGACTCGCTCCTGCGATGACGCCTGAAGCTGGACAACAACTGCCCAGTCTTGCTTTCTTATCTTTTAAAAAAGGGAGAATTAAGAATGACCTATCTCTATCAGTGATGTTGCCAAAAAGTTGAATCTCACTATCCATACTTTACGTTATTACGATCGAGAGGGACTTATCCCTTTTGTAGAACGGACCGCTAGTGGAACTAGAGTGTTTAAAGATTCAGATTTAGACTTATTAAAAATAATTCAATGCCTGAAATCTAGCGGAATGACCATTAAAGATATTAAGCAATTTATTCAATGGTGTTCTGATGGAGATGCCAGTCTACAACAAAGATACGATCTATTTATGAAACAAAAAGATGTTGTCGAGACACAAATGGAGGAACTAAAAAAGACACTAGGTGTTATCGAACATAAATGTCAATATTATAGGACAGCACTTGATGCAGGAACAGAAGATGTTCATAAAAATAATAAGATAGGAAACACCGTTTTTGAGTAATGTAAAAAAATGCTAAACTTCAAAGACGAGCAATGGGAGAAAGTATTTGCAGACTCCGTCCGGGAGTATGAGTCGGCCAAGGCCTGGCCATCTATTTGTTTTTCCTGTCTCAATCCACTTTTGCTGAACTCAAGTAGATTAGTGGGACCCAATGATTGATGTTAATATTAAAAGGGTACTAAATGGTATAGTTGCTGTCTGGCCTACTTTTTTAGTATAAGATTTTGGACAGGAAGTGATGTGTATAACGGGACAAAACTTTGGAACAGTTCAATTCACCTGAACAGGTTAAAATTACGATCGATTGAGCTGAAGGTACAGTACTTAATGATATTCTTATAACATCTATTAAACAGTGTATTTCAATCTAAATTTGTGATTTCAGTTTCCGAAAGTATTAGTATGGCATCGTTATACAGTAAAGCACAGTTGAAGTATATTTTGAATTAAAAATGAATGGGTTCATCATTTTCTTACGAAAAACTAAGTTTACTAAAAATGAATATTTTAATATGAACGGGAGGAAGTATTGATGGAATTTGTTACATTAAGCATGGGCTCAACATTACCGATTGTTGGCAGCGGGACTAATACCTTTGGGAAAGTAGATCGTAACTATATGGGAGAGATCAATGGTGATACCACCGAATTGAAAGATGCGATCACCTTAGGATATCGTCATTTTGATACAGCGATTTCTTACCGAAATGAAGCTGTTGTAGGTAAAGCGGTTAAAGAGAGTGGGTTACCTAGAAGTGAGTTCTTCTTGACCACAAAAATTCCTGGTAAGGAAGAATACACCGCCAATGAAGCTGCAGTACGTCGTGGGGTGGAAGAAAGTTTAGCAGCTTTAGATACATCATATATTGATTTGTATTTAATTCATCATCCATGGGATAATTTGGCAGAGATTCCTGGCGTTTGGCGTGTTTTAGAAGAATATGTTGATCAAGGTATTTTAAAGGAAATTGGTGTGTCCAATTTTGATGAAAAAGAATTAGGTCATCTTTTAGAACATGCTCGCATTCGACCAGCAGTCAACCAAATTGAATCCCATCCAGGAAAATGGAACGACGGTATTATCAGTTATTCTTTAGAGAATCAAGTCATTCCAGAAGCATGGGGACCATTAACTAGAGTCAGTGATGAAGCTCAAGAAGCTCTAAGTGCCATCGGAACAAACTACAATAAAACGTGGGCACAAATCATTTTACGCTACCAAATTGAACGCGGTGTTGTGGTGATTCCTAAATCACATAACAAAGAGCGTCAAGCCTTGAACTTAGAAATTTTTGATTTTGAATTGACAGAGGATGAACGTAAGATAATTGCGAGTTTGTAGTATAGAACTTAGCTTATATAAAGTGAAACTTCAACCAGTGGAGGCTTTCCTTCATCCTCCACTGATTCGTATCAAAGGCTAATTCTCGACACCTCTCTTGTTAAAGGAAACATGAGGAGCTCAAAGGGTGAATCGATGTTGACTTACGTAATCAGAAATCGTAAGTTTGCTAGATTAGGGCAGTGTACCCCGTATTCTCTATATCCCTAAGGAGAAGTCTTACAGCCAGTTAATGTAGGATAAAATCAATTAGCACATAGGAGGACAATATTGCTCATTCATTTTTTTGATGGAAAATAATGAAGTACTCCTACAAAAACAAAATATTAATGGGAGTGGACAACAATGAATAAACAAGAAAGTATTGAAATAAAATCTTTTAACTTTAAAGATGATGGACATATCCCTAATAATCCCAACTACTCATTACTTCTTTATGAAAACGTTCTAAATTCTAAAAATGATATAAAAGAAATTTTTAGTCAGAATGATTGGTACGGTGCATGGAATGGAACAGTGGCCACTCACCATCATTATCATAGTAATACCCATGAAGTACTCGCAGTAGTTAGCGGATGGGCAAATCTTCAATTAGGTGGAGAAAAAGGAGTAGAAGCTAAAGTTAAAAAAGGAGATGTTATTGTTCTGCCTGCAGGCACAGGACATAAATTAATAGAAAAAAGTACAGAGTTCGCTGTTGTTGGCGCATATCCAAACGGCAATAAATACGATTTTTGCTATGGAAAAGAAGATGAACGCCCTAAAAAAATAGAAAATATTCAAAATGTTCCTGTTCCAGATACTGATCCGTTGTTTGGCAGGAGCGGTCCATTGTTCTCTTTCTGGAAGAGATGAGGCTGCCTTATATCATTCTGATCAGTCGCAGGAGATCTTTTGCTGATAGCGTTGTGAAAAAGAAAGAGGAATATTCATTTCACTTTTTAGCCAGATTCCATTTCTTCGCCCGATTAGATGGAAGTTTGGCCCGATTCATTCAAAGTTTCGCCCGTTTTAACACGGAAACCGCCCGATTATGCCAGAAAAACACTTCGCTTTTTTAATCCATAAACAGCCTTATATTGAAGCAGATGACTTGCACACTTGAATAAGCTCTATTATCTCACCATCAGGTCCTTCATAAAAAACAGTTACCCAGCCATTTTTCAGCTTATAGGGACCATCTGATGAACAGAGTCCCTTTCCTTTCAACTTTTTCATCCAGCTTTCTATGTCTTCAACTTGCCACGCTATATGAATTGAATGGCATGGGGACGGACTGTCCGCTGATTTAATTAATTCGATTCGCACATCTTCGTTTTGTAAAAAAGCAATTTTCTCATCGCTCAATGTAAGGTATTGCTCAACTTTAAAGTTAAACATCCTTTCATAGAATGAAATAGAATCAGCTAAATTCCCTACATCAATACCAGCATGATGCCATCTCATCACTTCTCTCCCATTGATAGGATTAGATTCATATCACCAAACTCATGCCAAAGATATTCGGCCGACAATGCTTCTTCATAAGCTTTCATAAGCAGTTTTTCATCAATAAAAGCACTAAGCAGATCCAGATGACTTGCCTCTGGTTCATGAAACCCTGTTAAAAGTCCGTCCACTGCTCTCAGCGGGTAGCCTTTTTGAATATATAGACGTGTGATTCCTTCCTGTGCTTCAACATAACCAGTATGGTTGACCGCTGTTTCAAGAGCACGAACAACGGTTGTTCCTACTGCAATAACACGCCCCTTATCTTTTTTCGCTGTGTTTACCAACGCTGCTGTTTCTTCTGGAATGCAAAATGTTTCGGGATGGTTACTCGGATCAGGCCAGCGGTCATGTCCATAATAACTTAATCCAGCATGCAGCTGCAGGTAAGCAATTTTGACTCCCTTTTGCTGTAATCTATTAAGCAGCTTCCAAGAAAAGGCTCTTCCTGCTGAAGGCATTTCCACTGAACCTGGAACGGAAGCATAAACAGTTTGATACATCTCTAACGGCCACGGTGTTTTAATATATTCATAGTAAACCGGCTCTCCGTATCGATAAATCGCATCGGATAAAACCAATCCACTCTTTGAAAAGGAAAGAATCATCAAAGGTGCCTCATTTCCTTTTCCTATAATGGTTGCCGTCAATTCTCCGGGTAAATCTATCTTTTCCCCCACATTCAATGTATCTTCTATAATAAGTGCTTCCCATTCATGGTCAGATAATTTTCGGGATAATCGAATTTCAATTGTTTGCTTCCCTCTTTTTCCTTTTAACACAGGCGGAATAGTGCGGCTATTATTGAGTACAAGCAAATCCCCGGCACGCAGACTGGAATCCAGCTGATCAAAATAATGATGAAAGGATTCTCCTGTCACTTTATCGAGAGTCATTAAGCGGACATGATCTCTATTGATTCCTCTATATTCCGCAGGGGTGCTTGCATCTAAATATTTAGGCACTTGGAAGGAACGGGTAGCCATCATTGAATGTCCCCTTCTTCATCTAAAAAAGATGGGGCTTCATATCTCATTCCGTTTACTTCCAGGGATTCATTCAATGCGATCGATACAAATGCTTTCGCTGTCTCATTAGGATCATCCAGTTCATAATCACAATCTGGAACCGCAATCCAGTGCATCTCTGTATCCATTTCGCCAGGGTCAACCATACATATACTAACCCCTGTATCTTGCAGTTCATCGGCCCATGTTTGCGTTAATCCCTCCACAGCGAACTTAGAGATACCGTAAGCACCCCATTCCGCATATCCCGTATTTCCTGCATCTGATGTGACATTAAGGATTCTGCCTTTATTTCGGGTTAACATGCCCGGCAATACACGTTTCGTGACAAGGAAAGGATTGATCGCATTGACTCGGAGTACTTCCGCAAAATCATGATCTGGATAATCCGCCAACAGTGTAGGTCCTGGACCAAATATGGATGCATTATTAATTAATACATCCACCCGGCCAAACGCTTCTTCCGCAATCGATACGAACCGCTCAACATCCTTGGCTTCAGAGGTATCTGCTGCTACTGCGACAACTTCTGCCCCAAGCTCCCGCGCTTCCAACTCCACCTTATTCAGCAGCTCTTCTCCTCTTGCACAAATGGCAAGCCGTACCCCTTGTTTTGCGAATGCCAAAGTCAAAGCTCTCCCAAGGCCTTTAGATGCACCTGTGATCATCACAACCGTTTTCATAAGATTCACTCACTTCCTTATTAATTAGTCCTTACTATTACTTTAAAGAAAGTGAGCATTGGATACATCGGGAAGAAGACGGAAAGCTACTACTCAAATAGATGGTTCACATATACAACTTTTGAATGAGAATCATCCGTTCAAAAAAAAGATCGTCAAATCTGAGCTGCCACTGTCAAATTTGCGGGTTAATTGTGATTTCCTATACACGAGCAACTCAATGTCATTGTTGGTTCTTCATATGTGTTTGTAAAGATTAATTTAAAAGATACAATTAATGAGAATTACCTTGCTTTTTGAAGTATTCATTTTGCAGAAGTCCCATATGGATAATGTCATGCCATTTTCCTTCCCTAAATAGGCTTTCTCTACTATTTCCTTCCTCGTGAAAACCAATTTTTTTATACAAACGAATGGCCCTATTATTGAATGAAAATACCTGAAGAGAAACTCTATGTAAATTCATTTCATAAAAGGCATAGTCCAACAGTAATTTTAATCCTTCTGAACCGTAACCCTCTCTCCAGTATTCCTTCTCTCCAATATCAATAATGCATTCAGCATTTCGATTCTTATCATCAATATTAATTAAAGCTACGACGCCTATCGATGTTTCATTGCTTTTTTCAACCATGATGTAACTTTTACTGGTATGTGATCCCAAGATAACCTGCTCAACAAACTCTCTAGTTGCTTCCAACGGATAAACATCTAATGAAGGATTGGTAGAATACATAACATCCATATCATTTCTCCACTTATGATAAAGCGCTGTATCTTCTATTGTCATCTTTCTTAATCTAACTCTTGATGATTCAAACAACATAATATCCCCTCCTTATTTTTCATGTATTGGATTAAGCAACTTTTCTAAAGTGAAAAGGAAGACAGATAATTGATCCTTTACTTTTGTTTGCTCATGCCCAAGCTGAAATGTGTCCAACATTAAACCATTTATAAATGATATAAGATAACTCGCAATCGAATAAGTAGACTGTTGAGGTTTAAATTCTTTTCTGCGAATGCCTTCGTTTAATGCTTTTTCAATAGCTTCTACAGTCCGAGTATAGCGTTCAGAAATATAAGGGAAATGATCTTTATTCTTTGCATAATTAGATGATAGAAAAAATTCTGCTTTTGCAAGAAGCAAGGTTTGATTAGCTGCTTCAATATAAAATTGTTGTTGCTCAACCCAGCTTTTTAATTGTGGCCATAATCGCTCCCCACCAGTTAACATAAAACATTGAACATCTTTTTGGTCATCATATTTTAAAACTTCGATAAAAACATGATCAATATTATCAAAATAACTATAAAATGCCCCTCTAGAGATCCCGGCCTCGTCCATAATATCTTGCATTGATGTGTGCACATATCCTTTTTCAATAAACACCTTCTTTGCTGCTTTAATCAACTCTCTTTTTCTTTCATTTTTATATTCTTCGCTCACTTTTGGTGTCATAAAACCACCCTCCATCGTGAATGACAAAAGGCATAAATAAACTATACACAAGTGTCGTTTATATCGTTCATTATAACGACACTTGTGTATAGTTTCAACCTTCTTGTATTAAAATAATGATATTGTAGGATTAGAAAAGGTTCCATAAGATAATAGATCAATAAATATTCTATCGCCAGCTCCGAATTGTTTCCATTGTATTCTTTGTATAACCTCCTGCCCACCTTACAATTGTTCCCGCCAAACGAGGTAACAACAATAATAAGATGATTCCTATTATGCAAGCTACAATAGCACGCGGTAATGTATCAATCGTGATCATCATGACGGTCATATCAAATAATCTATACAAATAAGTAGATAGAATCATCGCTATTGGCAGTAAATAACAGACAAAAGCAGCAATAAAAGTTAAGAAACCTAGAAGGAATCGTGGAAAAATCATAATTCCCACAGCAAGCCAATTTCTTTTATCTGAAACTTCCTTTGTCACTTTATCTTGTGGGTCCCACTTTAAGGTAGGAATATTGATGTACGCATATTTTTCTGCTGCTTTTCGATCTAAATCCAACAAAAAAGGAATCGTTCGAAAAACCCCTGCTAAAATCGGGATACCAACAACTGTAAAACTTACTCCAACGGAAAATATTACGCTTATTAAATAAAAAGCAAAGTATAAGAAACCAATAAAAAACCAGAGGAACAAATACACAAAATTTTTAACATTTGAGATAAGTAATTCCATATAAAAAACCACC
>NZ_BORE01000025.1:0-50330 GCF_018333015.1 Bacillus sp. J14TS2
GATACACTGCCTCTAGCCGCTTTTTTATGTATCTACTTATAAATGATTTCAAAAAAGATGGATTTCGCATCAAAACTCGATGTGGAATCCATCTTTTTTTATTTTTGGCTAGTTATGTCCCAGCCTCGAACTTTAAAGCAGCTTAATCAACTAAAAAGGCAATTTTTCCGAACTGATTCGCTGATTCGATTCGCTTAAATCCTTGAGCAAACTGTTGCAGTGGATAGACTTGATCGATGACAGGTCTAATTTTATGTTTTTGGATAAATTGCAACATTTCGTTATATTCCTCAGCACTTCCCATTGTGGAACCTAATAGGTTAAATTGTCCATAGAAGAAATCACGGATATTTATTTGCACATCATCCCCTGCAGAGGCACCAAATGTTACGATCGTTCCTCCTGGACGTAGTTGTTTGAGTGACTTATTGAATGTCGCCGCACCAACACTTTCAATAACGAGGTCCACCTTTTCACCAGCAAGTGCTTGCTCCCAATCTTCCTGACTAGCGATTGCTTTGTCCGCCCCTAATTCTATCGCTTTCTCACGCTTTTCTTTTAAGCGTGATGTCACATATACTTCCGCTCCAACCGCTTTTGCAAATTGCAATAAAAACGTCGCCACGCCGCTTCCAATTCCTGGAACAAGAATTTTCATTTTTTGCCGTATCCGACCTCTAGTAAATAGCGCCCGATACGCTGTAAGGGCGGAAAGCGATAACACTCCTGCTTCTTCCCAAGTCAAATATACTGGTTTCTGTGCGACATTAACGGCTGGCACAATAATCTGTTCTGCAAACGTGCCATGGAAAGGAAACCCGACAATTTCAAAATTTTGTGGTGGTACCGCACTATTTTTCTCCCAGCCTAAACCGGGATTGATCATCACTTCGTCGCCAACCTTCACAGTTGAAACACCATCCCCAACAACATCCACAATTCCTGCGCCGTCTGAACCAATAATTAACGGAGGATCATTGGGCTGATGGCGATGAAGGACAAATAAATCACGATGATTAAGCCCAGCCGTTTTTAATTTTACTCTGACTTCTCCAGCCCCTGGCTTCTCCTCTTTCATTTCCTGATATGAAAGGCCTTCAAATCCCGGCTTTCCCTCATGCACAACTGCTTTCACGTATACTCACTCCATTTATACAAATATTTTTATTCCTATACCATCCATTCTTGTATCAGTGATTATAATCCTAACATCCTATTTAATTAGTGACGAATAATACGCCCAATGTATTAGGACCGCAATGAGATGAAATCGTGCATCCAGCCCGTGTCACTAGAATTTCTTTAAATTCCGCTACTTCTTTGATGGTCTCTTTTACCGTAGTAATATGTTCTGGAGAAATGCCAGAGTGAGTGATAAAAACCCGATCAAGCTTTATATCTGATCGCCCATTAAGTCTATCCATTGTGTAGCGTCTTAAGGTTTTTGCCATAGCTCCTCGATATTTTTTCCCTACATCCATGTTTCCGCTTGCAGGATTCACTTCAATACAAGGTTTTATATTTAGGAGATTAGCACTAAAAGCAGTAATAGCGGAGCATCTTCCTCCCTCATGTAAATAGGTAAGTTTATCAATTACAAAACTTGCCTCTACTTTCGACTTTAGATGATTCATCTCTTCAGATATTTCCACAGCAGTCCTCCCTTGAGCAATGCGATCAGCTGCTTCAATCACAAGCAGTCCCATTCCTGTGGAGAGATTGCCTGAATCAACGGGATAGATGCTTCCGAGCTCTTCTGCTGCAATACAAGCATTTTGATAGGATGAAGAAATGTCTGAACCCAAACTAATATGGATTACCTCATATCCTTGGTCTGTCCATTGTTTAAAATAATCGATATATTCCTGGGGATTAGGGGCTGATGTTTTTGGCAAGATACGTTCCCTTTCAAAGGTTTCATAAATATCGTCCGGGCTAATATTCACTCCATCCTCATATTGTTTGCCAGCTAAATTAATGTGAAGGGGTTGGCAATGAACGTCATATCGTTCTTTCAATCTATCATCCAAATCACAAGTACTATCTGCACTTAATATTATCTTCTTCAATATTTTCTACCTCACTTATCATGACAGCATAGTTTTGAAAAAAGAAGGGAGAGTTATCCCTTCTTTCTACTAATCAGTCTAGTTGTAGCAAAAGTAATGGCCAATGCGATTAAAGGAATGACAAGAGGTGAGAGTAAATCTACACTTCCAAACTCAACTTGAGAGTTAACAGGTGTCTGATCCCAAGATAGGTTGGGGGTGTACATAAATGTTAGTAACATACCTGATAATATTTGCAAGATGACCAGGAACAAACAGAAAATCCCTACAAACACTAACGATTTTTTCAAACTCATACCTCCTTTCACGACCATTCACCCCATTCATAAAGTCCTGCTGATTACTAATAAGTTTATCATATATCTGCTCTTAATAAAGCGATACCCCATCCACCACTAATTCAAATAGAATTGCCTACTTAATGAACATTACGCTTTTTAAAGGTTCCACCTTTAACTTCTGCAACATCATATACTGTAACAAAGGCATGTTTGTCAATTTCATAAATAATTTCTTTCATCTTACTATCTTCTAGCCGGTTGATAATACAAGTAATTTCTTTGAATTGCTCATTTGTATATCCACCCTCGACTACGTTATAGGTTGCGGATCGACCTAAACGATCTCGTATGGTTTCAACCATTAACTCAGGTTGGGTCGTGATTATTTTAAAGGTTTTAGACCCACTTAACCCTTCTTCAACAGTATGAATCACCTTAGAAGCAATAAAATAAGCAATCCCTGACATGAAAGCTCCCTTTAGACCAAAAACGGTAGAAACAATTATGAACACAAATAAATTCAAGAACAAGATCAAGTCACTGGTCCCAAATGGCAATTTTCGAGCAAGTAAGACAGCTAACATATCAATGCCATCCAATGCCCCACCATTTCTCAATGCTAACCCCATTCCAAAACCAATGATAATCCCACCAATTACCGTAACTAACAATGTATCCCCTTGAATAATTGTCGGTATATGGTGCATAAGACTAGTGCTAATAGCTAGGGAAGCAATGCCGATCACTGAATAAATTGCAAAGCTCCTACCAATTTGCTTATATCCTAAAAATATGAAGGGAAGATTTAGTATGGCAATAAGAAGCCCCAGTGGTAGTCCAATTAATTGTGAACCAACGATACTCAGACCTGTTACACCGCCGTCTGATACATTATTCGGAATTAAGATTGATTCTAGCCCATACGCTGTTATAAATGCGCCAATCATGACTGCTATTCCTCGCAATACTTTTTTGAGCCTAGTCGTTCCTTTTTTCTTCGCTATTGTATTCATTTCATTCCTCTTTTCAAATCGCTTAATTACATTTTTTTATTTTATTACCAAAAATAACAAAAACGCAAGTATAAAAACTTTGTTAATCTGAATGGTATTTATAGTTTTAGCTTAGAGAAAAGAATGTATTCTGAACAAGACCTTCCACTATTTTATAACTACTTTTGATACAATAGTGGAAAAGAAAGTCAGGGAATAGATTTCCTTTTTCTATACTCTATTTTTGATGGTCGACCCCCGAAATGAAGTTAATTCAAGAAAAAGAGGATGGCTGAACACGTCGCCAACCCTGTTTAGCTGGTTATTCAATTATATTTAGGAGCGGATTCAAATGGATTTAGGCACTCCAATTGCCACAGGCAATACAGCAAAAATCTATCTTTGTGAGAATAAAATTGTGAAAGTTTTTAAAGATTTTTTACCATCTACAGAAGCTTTATATGAAGCAAATAAGCAAAAATATGCTTATTCCTGTGGTCTTTCGGTTCCAAAAATAGTAGATGTCACCAAAATAAATGGTAAACAAGCTATCGTTATGGAATATGTGGAAGGTAAGACACTAGGTGAACGGCTATTTGAAAATGAGGATCGTGCTGAATATTTCATGAACCTCTCCGTTGATGTACAACAAAAAATCCATGCGACTATCACAGAGTCATTGGAACCTATGTCAGAAAAATTAATCCGCCAGATCAAAGCCTGTGATCTGTTGGATACATCTCATAAGTCCATGCTTATTAATAAATTAGCTACAATAAAATATGAGAGAAGACTTTGTCATGGAGATTTCCATTTATATAACTTAATTTACTTAAATGATGATGTAGTAATTATTGACTGGGTTGATTCCAGTGCTGGTGATATACGCGCTGACATCTGTCGGACGTATATCTTATACTCTCAAGCCTATCCAAGATTAGCTGAAATGTACCTGCATCTTTATTGTAGGAAAAGCGGGTTATCAAAAAATGAAATTTTCCAATGGGCCCCTATCATTGCAGGCGCAAGACTCTCAGAGAATGTGCCATCCGAAAATGCCAAACGTCTTTTAAAGATCGTATATCGCTACTGTCTCGTTTAATGTATATAGCTGAAACCTAGATGGCTATTGAATTTTTAATAAATCACTAATTTCCTTAAATGCTTTAGAGGTCTGAGCATGATTTAACCAATCAGAACTAACCATCTCTTCATTTGTTGTGAGTATTTCGACTATATCCATATCCTTGACAGCTGTATTTATAGGCATCCATGCTCCATTAACTCTTGCGGAAGACATTCTTTTTGCTAATTGAGGATTTAATGAAAAGGCAAAATCAATAATGGTAGAGCCTTCCGGTAATGAGATCACATCCATTTTAGGCGTATAAACTGTTATTTCTTTTTGAAAAAGTTCAAAAGAGATTAATCCTTCAAATTCAATCGGAGTAGTTGTGATTGCTTTTACTGTATCAATGGACTCGCCTAATAAATTTTTGCTTAAACCTCTGATCTCTTTCTTTGTTAAACTATTCTCTAACAAAGCAAATACGCCAGCATCACTTATGTTCCGGTCTTTCTCAGATTGAATAATAAAATTCACCTCGACATTATTGATATGCACTTTTGTATTTATTTGCCTTAAAAATGGTGATACCTCGATGGAGATATGATCGATCATTTGATGTATCAAGGGTTTATACAATTTATGAATGACTCCTAAAGCAGCATAACAGTCGATTGTTGAACTGGTCACCACCTTTATAAAAAACAAATTAGATAAATCATGTTCCTCTTGTAATAAGGAGTATGATTCATACAAAGGGACTTTCGTCCATTCGAGATCAACGATGAGTGCTCCTCCTTCTTTCTTTAGTTCTCTTGAGCAATTATTATATATCTTTACAAAAATGTTGGCGTAATTATTGATTAATGTTTGTGTGCTTTGACACATAGGTGGATCTAAATAACCAAAACCAATTTCCTCTAGCTCTTCTTGAAGTTTGTATAATCCCAATCTCTCAGCAAGGGGAGCGAAAAAGATTAAGGTTTCATTCGCATAAGGAACCTTCTTTTCAACCTTTTTTACAGCGAGTGTTCTCATATTATGCAATCGATCTGCAATTTTTACAGCTGCCACTCTGATGTCCTCTATAGAAGCAGAAAGCAATTTCTCTGTGTTGATTGCTTGATACTCCACCTTTTTAAACGTTCCTTTTTCTACCTTAGTCAAGCCATCTACGATGTTTGACACTTGTTTACCGAACTTTCGATCAATTTCAGGGATGGGTACAGGCGTATCTTCCACAACATCATGGAGTAAGGCTGAAATTAAAGTGATGATATCAGCATTATAGTCCAAAAGAATTTCACATACCGCGATCGGATGAGTGATATAAGGTTCACCCGTAGCCCTCTTTTGTCCATCATGTGCTTCTTCAGCAAAATCAAGTGCTACTTTTAAACGTTCCTTTTCTTCCTTTGAAAGATAATGACTCTTTTTCATTAATCCTTCTTTTACATCGTTCACCACGGTTTCCCCACCCTTTTTGAGTATTATAACACTCACGGAGAAATTTCCTATAACTATTTTTTATTTAATCGAAAGCCCTTACACTCAATTCACAAGGAATCATGGAAGAACGTTCAATATCTTTCCAGATGATAAGCAGGATACATTTATATTTAAGAATTATTTAATAAAGGATTTAGATTTTTATAAGATATTGTGTTTAATGTATAAGTTATAAGCATTTCAAATTGAAAAGAAAAGAGGTCAACTTACTATGTCAAATAGTAGTAATATAAAATTAAATTGGAAACTGATTGCTATCCTTTCTCTTATTGCACTTGTAAGACCGATAATGAGTATGACAGGAATATCCGATGCAATTGGGAAGCCTTTTGCAAGTTTAGGCGCGACTATTATTATTTCAATCGTTTGGATCATAACAATTATCATAAAGAGGGACCCCCACCCTATACAAACATTACTTTTTGTAGGAATTGGATACGGCATTTTCGCAATCATTCTTAGTAGTATCTTCTCACCGATTCTAACGGGACACTTACAAGGACCTTTAACTAATCCATTTGCGCTTGTCAGTGTTTTGGTAACAAATGCGATATGGGGCTTAATAGCGGGGGCAATTGCTATCGTCTTCTTAAAAACAGGGATGACAGACCGTTCAAATTGAACCAAGAATAGCAAAGACGAAAGAACCGAAGCTGATTCTTTCGTCTATTATTTTGGCACTACTTTCACATAACTAAAGGCTACGTTCTTGTATTTGCCGAATAACTTTATGCTTAAAATCTTCGAAAAGCTCACTCTTTGATTGCTGTTCTCCGTATTTTCTTACATTTAATGATTCTTCCTCTACTTCATTATCTCCTATCACGACCATGTACGGAATTTTTTGCATCTGCGCTTCTCTTATTTTATAACCTAGCTTTTCATGACGATCGTCGATTTTTACTTTCACGCCTAATTTTTTCAATTCCTTTTGAACTTTTAGGCAATAATCGAGATGAACTTGTGAAACAGGAATGATTTGCACCTGTACCGGAGCCAGCCATACCGGAAAAACCCCAGCAAAATGCTCAATCAAAATGCCAAAGAAGCGATCAATAGAACCAAAAATGGCACGATGTATGACAACAGGACGAACCTTTTCATTCTTCTCATTTATATAAGTAAGATCGAATTTTTCAGGCATTTGGAAATCCAGCTGAATAGTTCCACATTGATGACTACGTTTCAGTGCATCTCGAATATGAAAATCAATCTTTGGCCCATAAAATGCCCCATCCCCTTCATTTAATTGATAATCCACCTGAAGATGGTCGAGTACGTTACTCAATGCTTTTTCTGAAAAATCCCAAAGAGCATCGTCCCCCATTGAATCTTCTGGACGAGTCGAAAGTTCAACGGAATAGTCAAAGCCAAGTGTACGATATACTTGATCAATTAAATAAAAAACCTGCTTTATTTCGTTCTCAATTTGATCTTCCCGAACAAATATATGAGCATCATCTTGACAAAAAGTTCGAACTCTTAACAATCCATTCAATGCACCACTGTATTCATGGCGATGAACTTGCCCGAATTCTGCTAACCTAATGGGCAAATCTCGATAGGAGTATAAATTATTTTTGAAAATGAGCATATGTCCCGGACAATTCATCGGTTTTAAAGCAAAATTTACCTCGTCTACTTCAGAAAAATACATATTTTCATGATAATGATCCCAATGACCGGATTTTTCCCATAGCTGCTGATTCATCATAAAAGGTGTACGGACTTCTTCGTAATCTGCACTTCTTTGTACTTCTCTGGAGAATGTCTCTAATTCATTTCTGATAATTTGTCCTTTTGGTAGATAAAACGGCATTCCAGGAGCTTCCTCTGAAAACATAAACAATTCTAACTGCTTCCCCAATTTACGATGATCTCGTTGTTTCGCTTCTTCTAAAAAGCTCAAATGCTCTTGCAAATCTTTCTTGTTTTTAAAAGCAACGCCGTAGACTCTTTGCAGTACATCATTGTCACGATCCCCTCGCCAATAAGCCCCTGAAACTTTTGTTAATTGGACTGCTTTGATAAAACCTGTAGATGGTAAATGTGGCCCCCTGCATAAATCAATGAATTCTCCCTGTTTGTATAAAGTAATTTTTTCATTGTCGGGAAGGCCTTTTAATATTTCGATCTTATAAGGTTCATCTTTTTCTTCAAATATCCTTTTAGCTTCTTCGTAGGAAACTCCGATTCTTTGGATTGCAAGATTTTCCTTGATAATTTTCTCCATCTCTTTTTCAATGGCCTGTAAGTCATCTTCATTCAAGCTATGCTCGAGTCTCATATCATAGTAAAATCCATTTTCAATCACTGGGCCTATACTCAATTTCACATTGTCATATAATCTTTTGACTGCTTGCGCTAAAACATGTGCAGATGTATGACGTAATACATGTACTCCCTCTTCTGAGTCCAGTGTGATAATTGAAAGACTTGTGTCGTTGTTTAATTCATAGCTCAAATCAACAAGTTGGTGATCTATCTTCCCCACTACTGCTTTCTTTCTTAAACTCAAACTAATCGCTTCTGCAACATTCGCTACAGTTGTTCCTGCCGGAAATTCCTTTACCCTTCCATCTGGAAATTCGATGCTTACCATGCTTTTACTCATTGTTCTAACACTCCTTTATGATTTGTTAAATAAAAAAACACACTCTTCCCTGTAAAAGGGACGAATGTGCGATCCGTGGTTCCACCCAACTTCCCATAAGATCTACTATCGTCTTATGGCTCTGGTGCTGTAACATAGCATATACGGTATTGGATACTTTGGTTCCCCAATACGGCTCAAAGGTGGTAAGCTACTCAAATGCGTTAGGAAGATCTCAGCTTCTCTTCCCTCTCTGTAAACCGTTCTAAGTAACTCATATCCTTATCATTGTCAGTATCGATATTCTTTTTTAATATAAAAAAACACACTCTTCCCTGTAAAAGGGACGAATGTGCGATCCGTGATTCCACCCAATTTCCCATAAGATCGACTATCGACTTATGGCTCTGGTGCTGTAACGTCGCATATACGGTATTGGATACTTAGGTTCCCCAGTACGGCTCAAAGGTGGTAAGCTACTCGACTGCGTTAGGAAGTTTCAGCTTCTCTCCCCTCTCTGTAAACCGTTCTAAGTAACTCATATCCTTATCATTGTCAGTATCAATATTCTTTTTTTAGAGGATGTTCAAAAAGTCCGGTAAAAATGACACTCAAGATAAATGATCTTTGACCAAGTACCAATACGGACTGTGTCGAACGTCGAAGTCACCACAACACGCGCAAACTCGTTGGCTTGTTTCTACGCTCCCCGGAAGAGAAAAACACTTTTCCTTCGCGCAATGGGATGCTTACCTTGTGCTCATGTATGAAGAGCATCCATTCCGCTGCTCGAATACCAAGGGAAGGATCTTCCGTTAAAACCGCCCACGTCCTGTGGGCAACACGGAAGTCATTACATTCTGTACAAGTCCGCCTCGAACCTTCTACGTATAGGATATACTAGTGTCGGCGTTGCAGACAGGGCGTCAGCGCTCTTAGCCGACTTAGTCCTTTTTATCCTCCCTCTTGAACACGAATTTTAAATATAAAAAAACACACTCTTCCCAAAAAAGGGACGAATGTGTGATCCGTGGTTCCACCCAACTTCCCATAAGATCGGCTATCATCTTATGGCTCTGGTGCTGTAACGTCGCATATACGGTATTGGATACTTAAATTCCCCAATACGGCTCAAAGGTGGTAAGCTACTCGACTGCGTTAGGAAGTTTCAGCTTCTCTTCCCTCTCTGTAAACCGTTCTAAGTAACTCATATCCTTATCAAAGCTAATTTCATCATTGGATAAATGTTAATTTCTCCATATGTTACAATACCTTCATTCATTTTGCAATAGTCTGTATTCAGGGACCACTTTTTTTCCTACTTTTTTCATTCACTTAACAGTTTTTCGGTTTATGAATAACGAGTAAATCAGCACGATACTAAGCAACAAAGAAAAAGTGGAAAATACTAAAATAAATATAGAATTGGACAGATTAAATAGAAAACTGAAGAAAAAGAAGAAGGCTGTAATATATACATACCCCCATATAACCTTTTTTATTCTTGGATCTTGCTCCCGATCTTTCAACTGATATAATACTAAAACAATAACTAATACTAAATAACTCAATACACTTAAAATAAGCGTAAACAAGCCGTTCCCCATTAAGCTCCCCTCCTAAAAAATAATAAAGCTTCCTTTATGCCCCAGTGATTAGTAAGGATCAAAGACTAAATTCGCAACATCCTGTTGGCAGACTCAAACGCGACGTCCTGTCGCTTCGTCTGCACTAGTACGTCCTATACTTCGCTACGCCCATTGTGACCTACGTCTTGCAGGCCTGAACAAATCGGGCTTTTACTGACTGTTGATTCCCCAAGGTTTTTCCGCGCATTCTTGAAGTGGGGGGCCTTACAGCCAGTTAATGCGGGATAAACACATGCTTAGCTACGATAAGAGGCTATCGAGTTTTTCATATGCTGAACGAGCGCTAGGACCTCAGATTCCAATCCTTCCCACTTATCAACACACTCTCCACGATAGGCTTTTCTAGCTACGTCAAGTAAGGTCGCATGTTCTTTAGGCAATCGAGGTATTGCCCATTCTGCAGCTATATCTTTTGGAGAAATTTCACCAACATCCATAGTCAGCCACATTCGGGCTAAGGTTAAAATGACATTACGCTCATCACCCTTGATTCCCCCAATTAATTCTGGCAAAGACTCCTTAATCGCTCTACGAATATCTGTTATTGGAACAGGAGCAAGTACATATGAAGCCTCAGGACCAAAAAGGGAAACACTATTCTCTCTGACTTGCGCTAAAACAATCGTTAAATCAGGATCATAAGCCGGTTCCTGGATTTGTCCTTGTTCAAAGTCGTCTCTAAGCCATTCACCATAGATAAATTCATATTTAGGTGGATATTGCCATGGTACCACATCTCCCTGGTTGATCACTGTAAGTTCTAATGGTCTAACTGAATCTGTATTACCAATCCTTCCAGATATAAGCATTAGTCTATCTGTTAGTTTTTTTCGAGCTATGTCAGGCAAACGATGATTGACGATCACTAGGATATCTACATCACTGTTAATGCGCAATCCTCCCATTACTGCAGAACCAAATAAATAGACCGCGACTACCTCACTACCCAACAATTCCTCTACCATTTTTAATGCTTGAATCGCTTCTTTTGGTATTTTTTCGTTATTTAACTTGTTCACTACTTTAAACTCCTTTACTTTATTCTCTAATCAATGTTAGTAAAGAACTTCCTATCTTGAAATGGTCAATCAAAAAATCAGAAGAAGAAACAAAAACCTTCAGGCTGCCGACACTTACAATTCACTATATCTCACCGATCCTCTCAGCTGTTTTTATGGAAAGGAATAAACTTAGTGTCCCAATTAAACATAATATTGTTATGACAATCTCATAATTAAAATGGAAAATGGAGGAAAGATTTGGTATATTCATCGCGACTATTGCACAGATGATGGTTGAAACTGTTGCTCTTTTCCATATTGCAAAGAAAAAGAGAGGGATAAAACTAATGAGCACACTACTAAGTGATCCAGCAATCATACCGCTCAAGTAATTTACAATATTCGCTCCTGTTATCGAAAAATGAATAATCGGCCACACTTGGTTAAACAAATAAGTTGCCACACCTGTCAATAGAAAGGAGGCGATGTTCGTCACAAAGATGAAAAGTGCAATAAACAGTGCTTTTGCCAAAAATAGTTTTCTTCTGCTGATTGGGTATCCGAAGGAAAGTGTAATGGTTTTATTTTTATATTCATCTATGAAAACCTGACTGATTAGCGATGCTCCAAACAGAACTAATCCCCTTTGGATGGATTCGATCAATTGAAATAGAGAAGCAAAGTCCTGACCAAAATCAGCACTGATCATTTTTATAAAAAACACTGGTAAAAACATAAGAATAAACCAATAAATGACAACCTCTCCTAAAATGGATTTTTGCTTTAATTTCCCCCATTCCAGTTTTACTAGTTTACTCAATCGTGCCACCCCCATTAATTTGCTTATAAAAATAGTCTTCCAACGAATTCTTATGTTTTTGGATTTCTTCTATCTCTATCCCCTGTAAGACTAGCATCTTGGAAATAGCCTTTGGCGATTGTGCCCAATCATAGATTCGAATTTTATTATCTTGGATGATTTTCATATTGGAAATTTGTAGTTCACTTTCAAGTAAATAAACGGTTTTTTCGACATCTGTCGTTATAAGCTCAATATAATCGGTTTGTTGTTTTCGAATATCTGCTAAAGCGACCTCATTCAATAACTTACCATTGTTCACAACACCGATCCTGTCGACAACTTGTTCCATTTCACCTAAAATATGACTTGAAAGCAAAAAGGTAATCTCGTAATCTTTATTAAGCATAAGAATTAAATCACGAACATCCTTAATTCCAATAGGATCCAACCCATTGGTTGGTTCATCTAAAACAATGAGTTCAGGCTTCGTAATGATCGCTCTGGCAATGCCTAATCGCTGCTTCATTCCGAGTGAAAAACTCTTCACTTGCTTCTTTTCCATCCCCGTTAAATGAACCAAATCCAAAGCTTCCTTTATGGCTTTATGATCGTAAAATCCTAAATATTCACAATGCAGGTTTAGATTTTCACATGCTGTTAAATGCTCAAAAAATATTGGATATTCAATAATACTTCCGACCCGTTTTAAAACAGATTTTGACTTTTCTGTAAACGTGCTGCCAAATAATTCTATTTCTCCACTTGTGGGAATCATTAATCCAGTAAGCATTTTCATAATAGTTGTTTTTCCTACTCCATTTTGTCCAAGGAAACCATATATTTCTCCCTTTTTAATATGAAGATTGATATCAGAAACGAGTTCTCTACCATTAACTTTTTTTGTTAGCCCCCTCGTTCGAATGATGTCATGCATTTTTTTGCCTCCCTTGCTATCTACATTTATCATAAGGAACAGCTCTCTCATTTTTCTTTCTTATTCCTTACAAATTTCTTACATGCCTATTAATCGTTAAGGGAGGCCGAACTGGATATCTCCTCTTAATACATAATCCGTTTAAACACACAAGTAAAGACCGTCTTTTTATACGGTTTACTTTTTAACTGAATAGAACCCTTCATAGCCTCTGTCAATCGTTTTGTAATACTTAACCCAAGACCACTGCCTAAAAATTGTGGATTTCTCGCATCATCTAACGTATATAACCGATCAAATACTCGATCCTGATGTACCTCGGTTATTCCTTTTCCTTTGTCCCAAATATCGATTGCGATGTATTTTCTATCTTCTCGTAGTGTTAAACCAAACACCCCCCCATCACTCCCATACCGAATAGCGTTGGAGATTAAATTACTGAGTATGCGATTTAGCGCCTCTTCGTTCCCCAAAATATAATAACGTTCTTCAGGAATCTCAAGCTCCACCTGAAGGTCTTTTGCTTGCAACGATTCAAAAAATTCCAAAACATTTTTCCGACAAATTTCATTGATCGCTATTCTACTCAGAGGAATTGCATAATCATCCGCTTCTATTTTCACAAGATCAAAAAATTTATCCATTAAAGCTATTATACTTAGCGTTTTTTTATGAAGACGGACAATGATCTCACTCCGCTCTTTCTCAGTCATCTTATGATTTAGTTTTAATTTTTCTCCATAACCCAAAATAACGGTTAGCGGTGTTTTCATATCATGTGATATATTGGAGAGCATTTTTCGTAAACTCTCTTTTGATTTTGAATAATCTGCCCTTACTTTTTGGTTATAATCTAAAAGACGATTGATTTGAATCAGAAACAGTTGGATATTTTTTTCATCTGTTCGAATAAACACTTTCTCTGCTGACTCTCGACTCACAATATCAGCTAATGTTTCATTTATTTCATGAAGATTTTGATCCAATTTCCTTCGGGAAAGATATTGCCATCCATTAATAGTCACTGATATCACTACAACCATACTAAGAACAAGGACCATATACTATTCACCTAACTTATATCCGATTCCCCAAATCGTCTGAATATAATTTGGATTAGACGGATCGTCTTCAATTTTTTCCCGAAGTCTTCTGATATGTACATTAATCACATTTTCATTTCCATAATAGTCAGCTTCCCAAATAAAATGATAAATTTGTTCCTTTGTAAACACTCTACTTTGATTTTTCATAAAGAGCTTTAACGTATGGAACTCCTTTGATGTAAGCTGAACGGATTTATCCTTGATTTGTGCAGAAAAGGTATTAAGATCGAGCGACAGCTCCTTATATTGAAGGAGCGTAGTTTTTGGTTGAGTCTCTGTTGGAATATATTGCGTTGCCCTCCGAATAGCAGCATGTACCCTTGCGGTCAGTTCTATCATGGAAAAAGGCTTGCTTATATAATCGTCAGCTCCAAATCCGAGCCCTAATGCTTTATCAATGTCACTCCCTTTTGCTGAAATAATCAGAACAGGCATTAAGCTCGTTGTTCTTATCTGTTTTAAAAAGTCGATTCCGCTTAGTTTAGGAAGCATTAAATCGAGCAAGATTAAATCTATTTTATTCTTTCCAAGAAGAGCTAAAGCCTCTTCTCCGTCAAAGGCAGTCAATACTGTAAAATGTTCCTCTTCTAAATGACTGCTAACCAACTTACTTATCTCTAGGTCATCTTCTACAAGTAGAATATTCTGCAAGTTCTCACATCCGATCTTTACTTAATACCACTGGTCACTCTCGCATAATCCCCAAACAAAAGTACCAAAGAAAAAAACGAACTCCTAGGTGCATATCTACCTATTTCCTCCGCTAAGATAATGCATTGTTCTTCCTTGGAGCTTAATATGTCCCAGCCTCTTTCGAGATTCATATTATCAACATCTATATTTGTCCCTCCCCCATTAATCCTACTCCGTATAGGAAAAAAGAGAAGTTTTTGCCCCCATCACTCTTCCTGTGGCTCGATGCTTCTCCATAAGTAAAGAGTGGCATAGCTCAGATACGGTTCCCATTCTCGACTGTACTCCAACATTTCTTCTTTCGTTGGTTTATGCTCAAGAGTAAATAATTTTTTAATCGCATTTTGAATGCCGATATCAGCAATAGGAAAAAGGTTCGGTCTACCTAAAGCTGAAAGCAAAAAAGATTGAGCTGTCCATGGGCCAACACCGCGAATCTTCACCAATTCTTGCTTAATCTCTTCATCCGAAAGCTTGGCTAATTCTGATAAGTTGATTGTTTTGTTTGCCAGTTTCTGGGCCAAACCAATCACATATTCGGCTTTTCTCTGACTGAATTTTAAGGCTCTTAATTGTTCAGGTTCTAGTTGTGCGATCGTCTCGGGGGTTGGATAGAAAGGAACCCCATCAATTTGAAAACCAAATGTTTGCACAAATTCTGTTGTTAAGCGAATGGCAAATTTCATATGTATCTGTTGATGGATCATTGCTTTCACTAATGTTGTATAGGAAGCAAAGTCCAATGTAATCGGAGTTCCATGATGAACAATAAAAACGTCTTTTAAAGAGGTATTTAAAAAATGAGCATGGATATCCTTTAACGAAATATTCCATTGAAAGATCGTAAAAATTCTTTCTAACACTTTTTCTTTTGTTTTTTCTTGAAGTCCGCTTACGAGAAATACAGGTTGATCTGTTGTACCAATCGCTTGCACAGTAGCTACTTCAGGTTTCTCTCCATAAATCGGCACCCGGATCAATCTTTCCAGTCGATTCAATTGGTTCAAAGGATCAATTGCTAATCGGCTTAAAGCTAAATCAAAGTCGTAAGGACCAGTAATCTCAATTTTTTCTTTCCACATGTACAAAACCCCAACTAAAAATATTTTCTTTAGTATACCATATGTGAAAAGTCAATAAACCGCACCGTTAACTACAATGCTAAAAGGCCATCCAAATTATTGGATTGGCCTGTAAAGCTAGTCCTCACATTGTCAGGGCTGGGTTTTTAATTTGTTCTTTCATGACAAAATCGTCTAAGCTTTTGAAAGTGTAACCTTGCTTTTTTAAGTCTTGGATCACTTTTTCAAGAGCTTCTGCATTGTCCTTTGAAACGGTGTGAAGAAGTAGAACTGCTCCAGGATGAACTTGCGCTAAAATCTGGTCATGTGCATACTTCCAACCTTTTTGATGATCTACTTCCCAGTCTTTATAAGCAAGTGACCATAAAACATGGGTGTATCCCGCTTCTTGAGCTACTTTTAATGTACGCTCACTTAAAATCCCTCTTGGTGGACGCAGATATTGCATTCCTTTTTGCCCTGTGATTCGTTCGGTTTCTTTTTTTACTTTAGTTAGTTCTTGCTTAATCTTTGGTACACTCATTTGTGTTAAATCCGGATGGCTCCATGAGTGATTTCCGACTATATGTCCCTCGTTCACCATCCGTTTTGTGAGATCTGGGGCTGATCTTACATAATGACCTGTCACAAAAAAAGCAGCCGGCACTTTTTCTTTTTTCAATACATCGAGAATTTGCTTGGTGTATCCATTTTCATAGCCATTATCAAAGGTTAAATATAAGGTTTTATCATTAGGATTTCCTTTATAAAAAGCACCATACTTTTCAAGTACGGCTTCATATTCTTGCCCAGCATCTGCTTGTTCTCCATTCCTTGCTTTATTAAATCCCCAATGAATAGCTTTATTCGAAATGGCAGCTGCGGAACCCGTAAAGCCAAATAGCAAGAAGAAGATAAAGCAGATCTTTATTATTTTTTTCATCTTTTTCTCCTTTCCACCTTTTTCATAGCTTTTTCAATCTGTCCACATTCATGTATGACAAAAAGAACCATTTGATTAAGGTGTTGTTTGAAAGGTGAAATACAGATGATCTTGGATCGGCAGCCATGCGCCTATTTTTTGGGAGGTGACATTTTTCACAACGATTTCGTGTTTCATTCCACGTATGACCACATACACCTCTCCATATGTGACTTCTCCTTTTTCAACAATCGCGGGAACATAAGCATTTAAATGACCGATCTTTTTCGGATTTACATTATAGACCTGCTGTTGTTTCGTTCCCGCCCCCACCATTGTTTCTAAACTTAAAGGGAGCTTTGTTTTCTTTCTTGCTTTTAATAAGATCATGTTTTGCACATCATCTGCTTGTTCAACTTTCGAGGTTAATCCACCCTTTATTCGCTTTTGAACTTGTTGACCATAACTCATTTGCTGGTTTTCTGTCCCTGAACTATTGTCATACGTATTCGTATTCACTTTTTGATACTGCCAATTTGGAGTCGACTGCTCAGATTGATAATTCAGTGGAAAGGTTCCCATAAAAATAGTTGCTCGCATTCCTACGGCAAATGGAGATTTATTAATAGATGATTCATTCAGAATCTTAATTAAGTATGGATTTTCAATTGGTTCATCTGAGGATTCCAATAATTCTTTAGTGAATTCACTCGGCTTTAATTGAGGTAAATCTTCATTTTGATTTGGATTGGTATTTTCCTGTTCAATATTAATAACAGAAGAAGGTAATTCGATGGCATCTTTTTTGGACTGTTCTTTCGCTAATGTATAAGTGCTTGGGCCACTTAATAATAAGGAAAATGCCATTCCAAAAACTAAAAAGTATTTTAACATAAAGGCAAACCCCTTTCTATTTTAAAAAAGTATCATTGTTTGCCTTTATGTTTTTCAGAAAGTCTTTCATTTATCCATGATTATAATAAATAAAAACCTAAAGCCATGATTAAATAGGCGGCAACAAGGGTTGCCCCTTCGAACCAATTGGATTCTCCGTCATTGGATAATACAATATTAAGAAGAACAGCTGTCACCATGGCCACAATCTCTGGAATGGTAAAAACAAGTGGCATGGTTTCGGAGAAAAACAACGAAATCAATACCAAAATTGGTGCAACAAACATGGCAACTTGCAATGTGGAACCAACCGCAATTTCAACGGCGACATCCATTTTATTTTTAAAAGCCATTAAAACAGCAGAAGCATGTTCAGCTGCATTTCCAACAATTGCCACAATAATAACCCCAATAAAAAGTTCCGTCCAGCCAAATTGCTCTCCTACTGTTTCAAAAGTATGGACAAGCTTTTCAGAAATATACGCTACAACAAGAGTAGCCAAAGCTAAAATCAGGATCGCTTTTCCTTTACTCCATTCTGGTTCTTCCGACTCGATGTTGTCTTCCGCTTCCTTCGTATGATAGACACCGCGATGGGTGACAAGCTTAAATAATAAAGCAGCGATGTATAACAGTATCAAGATGATCGCAATCCCGACACTTAAAGTCATCGTTTTGGCTTCAGTTAAACTGCTACTAAATATTTCAGGTATCACAAAGGCTACGATGACAGCAAACATTAATAAACCTGAGTTATGTCTCGCATCAAACACATTGAATTTCTGCACTTTGAATTTCAGTCCACCAATAAAAAAGGATAGACCGCCAACAAGTAGCAAATTTCCAATCACTGAACCTGTTAAAGATGCAAGGACTACTCCTATTAGGCCTGCTTTTAATGAAAAGATCGAAATGATTAATTCAACGGCATTCCCAAACGTTGCATTCAATAACCCGCCGACTCTCGGTCCTACCACAAGCGTTAAGCTCTCAGTTGCTCTCCCCATAAAACTAGCAAGAGCAATGATGGTTAAACAATAAATAATGAACATAAAGACCGTTGGAAAATGAAGCAACGCTCCAATGACGGATAAAGGTATACCAATAATCAACATAATAAGAAATATTTTATTCATGATGCCAAATCCTCTCAATGAAAAAATTTTGTTCTCTTATTATGTCCATATCTATCCGTTTATTTCAGTTCACGATACTGAAAAGCTTCTCTATTGCGATGGGGGCTTGTGTTTAGTGATCATCCTCTGCTATTAAAGAGTTCAGTTCTCCCCCAACCATAATAATGATTGCGGAAAGATAGAACCATAACATCAAAACAATAATCGCTCCTAGGCTTCCATATGTAGATGTGTAGTTTCCAAATTCAGATACATAGTAGGAAAAACCGAAGGAAACAATAATCCAACCAAGGCTAGCGAATAGCGCCCCTGGTGCTGCTGTCTTGAATTTCACCTTTGTACTTGGTGCGAGTAAATAAATAATGAAAAAGACAAGGAATAAAATAATCGGGGTTAAGGTCCAACGAATAATGCCCCAAATCTCTAGAAATTCGTTCGAAAAGCCGAGGCTAGAAAACACAAACACTCCTAATTGTTTGCCAAAAACGGGGACCAATAACGCAAGCAAAAATACAAAAATCATTGCCAATGTCAATATAACAGCCAAACCTCTAGCTAAAATAAACGGTCTTCCCTCTTCCACATTATAAGCACGATTTAAAGAACGCATAAGACCATTCATTCCATTGGAGGCAGACCAGATCGTCCCAATAATCCCGATCGATAAAAGACCGCCACTTCGATTATCCATCACTTCATTCAGCGTACTACGAATCATATTAAACGTCTCTTCGGGTGCAAAGCCCTTGATCATATTAAACAGATCATCCTGACTCAATGGTGTATAAGGCAACAGGGTTGCCACAAAAATTAATAAAGGGAATAAAGATAACAAAAAGAAGTATGCCAGTTGTGCAGCCATCCCAGTTACATCATTATCCATAATTTTCACTATTAATCGTTTGATAAATTTTATAAATCTTTGGGAATCTTTGCGCATTTTAATTTTTCTCCGTCGCATTCCATTCACCTCCATTCTATCCATTGCTGTTATTTTACCTTTTTCAAGACAAACGAAACATCCTTTTCCTCCTTATTACTTTGTAATAGGGCATTTTAGTCCCTAAATAGGATTTCTGATATTTGACAATTTTTAAAAGAAGTGAAAAAATATGAACGATGGTACATCGGGGGAAGGAATGAAATCGAATGGATTTATCACAAAACACACCAGAAAACATTGAATATATGGTCAATCAAATTGCAACAAAAATTAAAATGGTTAATGCCAGTGCCATCCAATATACAGATATGGACATGGCAACATTTGAAGAATTGAGAGACATTTATGAAATGGTTTTAAGAAAAAACAATTTCAGTCCAGGAGAAATGCAAGCATTAGCCGAAGAATTAGGCAGACTACGGAAATAAGAACAAAAGCGCCTTGAACTAGGAAGAAAGGCTAAATTCGCGCCGTCCTGGCGCAACACCTTTCTGACCAACATCCTGTTGGCCTCCGACAAGCAAATGTTCCTGAACCTAGGAAGGGGCTTTTTCCCTTCATAGGTTCAGGGTTATTTGACCTCGAGGGGCTAGGCGCTGGAGCTGGATGTCGACCGCCACATAAGCTAGTTCCCCACAAACCAAGAATTTTACAATTTCCTAAAACCAGAAACAAAGTCTTCTTTTTTTAATGAAGAGACTGGAGTATAACTAAAATGCTAAGCTTCTAAAACGAACAATGCATTACCATTAGCAAAGTATATTACTAGAGCAAAGATACGTACTATACTAGTTCGTTTTTTCTTAGGTGAAAACACTTTATCTCAGCCTCTATCATTAATTGCTTACTTCAGATGCGTAATTGTCCTTGTATCTTGAAAAAATAGTAAGCAGCTTGTTCATATCTTTTTCAGATATCTGATTCATACAGGAAATTTGGAGCCAGTTCCTCTTTTGTAAATAGGTACTTTCATAATGAAGCTGGTAGCCGTTTAAAAAGAGATTGTCTCCGATCGTTCTTGCTTCCTCCTCTTTTGAGAATGCAATCGTCATAATTAGAGGGGCAGCATGTTCCCAAGGAGCTAATACACTCCCACCCATATCTTCAATTGCTTTTCTAATTTTCTCATACCGATACTTTATTCGATCATATACCTCGTTTGGCTGCTCATATTTTTTCAATGCTTGCGCTAGAGCCTCGACGAGATTTGATGATTGTGTATAAGGAACCCCATTTGCTGCCACATAGGAACCTAGATCTAAATAACGCGGCAGACAAAAGCTTGACTCAACTTCTTCTTGATGAAACACAAATGATAAGCCTGTATAACTTCCTAATGTTTTCCCGCTTACTCCTGAAGCAAAAGTGACTCCCTCTAAATTGAGTGGAACAGCCCCCAACGAACTAACGCAATCCAAACAAAGCTTTACGTTATGCTTCTGGCTGATTTCCTTTAAACGCTCAAGACTGTTTAATACTCCTGTAGATGTTTCACAATGGACGGCCCATACCCATTCGTATTGGTTCTCATGAACGAGTTGGGAGACCTGATCAAACGGAAATGGCTCTCCCCATTCTACTTGATACTGATCAAAGTCTAATTGCCATCGCTTCGCATGGTCCATAAGTCTTTTACCAAATTCCCCATTGTTTAAAATCAAACCTTTTCCATTCAACAAAGACAACTGTCCCGCAACCACATCATTTGCTAACGTTCCTGTCCCATGCAACACCTGGACAAAGTTGGCATTTGTCAATGTGGTCAGCTGTTTTTGGACATGAGTAAGTATGTGATCAAATTCTTTTGAGCGGTGTGAATACGGGCTGCTTGTGAATGCCAACTGTACTTCATCCGCAATCGTAGCAGGCCCGGGCATGAAATTGACCGGCTCTTTTAAAATTTTCCCAATATCTGATGCTTCAAAAATAGCTTTTGTTAAATACATTGGCTGAAAAGCTGCCTTTGCATCCCCAATTAAATGAGCGAAAGGTTGAAAGCCTAAATGCTTATATAGTTTCTGTTGTCTAGTGGTCCCAGAAATAATTGCCGCATCATAACCCATTTTCAAACAATAACGAATAAGCGACTGCGTTAATCCAACGAACACCCTTCCATTTCGATGGTCGGGATCTACGGCTAGAAGCCTGATTTCACAAAGATTCTCAGCCTGCACTGGAAGATGCTCTTCCACCTCTCCTATTTTTTGATCTAGTGAAAAAGGACGCTTATGTCTTACACAAATCATCCCAATCACTTGATCCTTTTTTAAAGCAATGATATAAGTGTTTTCATTGTGGAATCGATCACGCAATTGCTGTGTAGCATTTTCCCCATGTTGTGGAATTTCTTCTACAAATGTTTGATAATTTAATTTTTCTATTTGTACAAATTCTGCTGGATGATCAGCTATTTTAAAGAACAGGCTCATTAACGATTGTCCCCTTCTACCAAAATTTTTCCTCTATTTATCTCTTTTTTTGCAGATGTTCTTTTATCGTCTGCCGGTGGGCAAATAACACAAGTACAGAGATACAAGCACTCCATGCGACCTCTACTATTGGATATGGAACCAATAGCATGACGATCGGATACGATCCAACTGCTACCATACCTGCCATTGTAAAGCTTTTCAGCCAAAAATAAAAGCCAAGAAATACACAAATAAACAAAATGAATAAGAGCGGATGAAAGGTTAGAAATCCGCCAATAAAGGTGGACGCTCCTTTCCCTCCATTGAAACGGAATAGAATCGGAAAAATATGACCTCCCACAACAAACAATAAGGCCGCAAGCTGAACACTTGGGGAAAAGTCAAAATAGCGACTCACGAGTATCACGATTCCCCCTTTTCCGGCATCTCCAAGAAAAGTCAGCACAAATGCAGTTTTCCCAAAAACCCTGCCAGCATTTCTCGCTCCAACGTTCCCGCTTCCCTCTATATGAAGTTTTTTTCCGTAAAAGAATTTCGCGATAATTTGTCCCGTTAAGACATTCCCTAATAAGTAGGCAAATACAAATAATAATAATTCATTCATAAGCAGAGTCCGTTCTTTTTTTTCATCATACCACGAAATTCCAGTCGATCCTATCATAAGATTTAGATTTTTCACATGTCCGGTTGAAATTCATAATTTGTTTTTGCCAAAAAACAGCCTATTTAATATATAACAACGCTTGCGATCAAATCCACCCTTGATTTCCGCTGCTTGGACGTGCAGCCTAGCCATGCCGCCTGCGAGTTTCTCACGAAAAAAAAGATGCGAGAGCCAAAAAAGGCCTCGCATCTTTCTATCATCGTCAAGCTTACAGTAATTTTAGTGATTCACGGACGAATGCAGGAATATCGTCTGGTGTACGGCTTGTTACGAGTTGGTCTGAACAAACCACAACCTCTTTATCCTGGAAGTGAACACCGGCATTCTCAAGATCCACCTTGATTGACACATACCCTGTTGCGCCACGTCCATCAAGCGATTTCGCTGTAATTAATAGCTGTGGCCCATGGCAGATCGCAAATACAGGCTTTTTATCATCCATAAAGGCTTTCGCAAATGTAACAAAACGTTCATCTGCTCTTAGCTGATCAGGTGAAAAGCCTCCAGGTATAAATAAAGCATCAAAGTCGTCTGGGTTTACTTCATCAATCCCTTTATCGATTGTTACTTCTGCTTGTTTGTTTTTACCGTCTACTGTTTTACCTGCTTCCTTTTCAATTGTTATCACTTCATGTCCAGCTTCTTTAAAAGCGTCAGCCGGCTTTGTATATTCCGAGTCCTCAAACATATTCGTTATCACTGTTGCTATTTTCTTTCCCATTTCTACCAACTCCTTCAGAAAAGATAACTTCACTTGTATCATTCCCGAATCAACTAGATTCAAACGTATCCTTCTTTTTCACCTGTTTGTCATGATTTAAAAGGCGCAGATCTGCTAAAATAAATAGAAAGGAATACAAACATCATTTCTCGATCCGTCTTTTGATTTTGCGTTCTACTTTCTTAGAAAGAGTGAAGTTTATGAAAAAGGTTATATTGATATATACTAGCTCAACAGGGAGCACCGAAGCAATCGCTGAGGTGATCATCGAGGAGTTAAAACAGAATAATGAAATTGATTTCACGGTTAAAGATTCATTTGATGCCACCCCTGCTGAATTACAAGCATATGACGGTATTTTAATTGGAACCTATACTTGGGACGGCGGGGTAGTTCCAGATGAATTTATGGATTTTTATGAGGAACTCGATGGTGAAAATTTAACTGGTAAAGCAGCCGCTGTTTTTGGATCTGGTGATTCCTATTATACGAACACCTTTGGAGCAGCGCTCACACTCTTTTCACAGAAATTATCCGAATTAGGAGCTAATGTGATTCTTCCAAATTTCCTTATTGACCTATTTCCTGAGGATACAGATCTTGTCTCTGCTAAACAATTTGCCCAGCATTTTAGTCACTCTCTTTTAAAATAAAAAAAAGCATCGTATGGGTTAAATTGAATAACCGTCACACGATGCTTTTATATTACTAGCCAATTTCTAATCTGTTAGAAATTATCTTTATTCCTCTGATTTCGTTCTAGGTAGAATAAGTACTTCAACTCGTCTATTTTGGGCTCTCCCAACATCCGTACCATTATCTCCCACTGGTTGAAACTCGCCAAAGCCTTTAGCACTAAACCATCTAGGATCGAGCTCTTTATCATCCAAGAGAATCTTCATAAAATTAATTGCCCGCATCACGCTTAGCTCCCAATTCGACTCGAAGTTCGCATTGCGAATGGGAATATTGTCCGTATGACCACTAATAATTATATTACGTGGTGGATCCATTTCTAAAAACTTTGCCAACTCTCTTGCAGTCGTTTTATCTTTCTCTCGCACTTCAGCCTTTCCAGACTCAAACAAAACATTATCTCGAATTGTCAGTAACAAACCTTCCCCTGTTAACGAGGTAGCAAACTTATTATTAAACTCATTTTCTTTAATGTATGAATTGATTCTTGCTTGAATTTGTTCTAACTCTTTTTGCTCCTCTAAATCGAGAATGGGCTCTTGCTTTTGTTGCTCTATTTCCTGTTCGGATGCCGCTCCTGCATCCGTGCCATCTTTACTATGGTCATCATTTTCAACTGGGTTTTGATAGTCAATTGGTCCCGTCCCACCAAGAAAAATGCCATTAAATACTTGGGACATTTGTTGGAATTTCTGTGCATCCACACTACTTGTCGAGAACAAAACGATAAAGAGTGCCAAAAGCAATGTCATTAAATCGGAATACGGTAAAAGCCAAGATTCATTTACCTCTTGCTCTTCTTCCCTTTTTTTCCGTCTACGTCTAGACATTTTGCATCTCACCGCTTTCCTCTAATATTTCTCGCCGTTCAGAAGCAGGAAGATAAGAGGACAATTTTTGTTCAATAATACGTGGAGCTTCTCCCTCAAGAATCGATAAAATTCCCTCAACCATCATACCCTTTAAACGAATTTCTTCTTGAGATTTTCTTTTTAACTTGTTTGCAAATGGATGCCATAGTACATAGCCTGTGAAAATCCCCAGCATCGTCGCAATAAATGCGGCTGAAATCGCTCTTCCCAATTCCTCCGTATTGTCCATATTCCCCAATGCGGCAATCAATCCAATCACCGCTCCAAGTACGCCTAGAGTCGGGGCATATGTACCAGCTTGAGAGAAAATTTGCGCGCCTGATTGATGTCTTTCTTCCATTGCATCAATTTCTTCGTTCAAGACATCTCTTATGTAATCCGCATTTTGTCCGTCCACAGCTAAATTTAATCCGCTTCTCATAAAGGGATCCTTAACATCATCAAGCTTCGCTTCCAACGCTAGGAGTCCTTCTTTTCTTGCTAATTGAGCAAGTTCAGAGAATTCCATAATGACATCCTTTGGTTGGTAGTCTTTCTTTTCCTTAAAAATAACCGCTATTAATTTTGGCACTCGTTTAATTTCGGAAGTAGGGAATGCGATCACCACACTCGCCGCCGTGCCTACAATGATAATTAAAATGGCTGCTGGATTGAGCAGGGCCGCTAGGCTAACACCTTTCATAACCATCCCAACTCCAACAGCGAGAATTCCCATTATCAAACCAATAAGTGTTGTCTTATCCATCTGTTTCACCCTAAACTTTCATAAATGTCTTACTGTATATATCGACAACATTTTACATTATTGAATCTTTTTTCCATTTTATCCCGAATTAACTGGCAGTAAGACCCCCACTTCAAGAATTCGAGGTGAGAACGAGAATTGCAGTAAATCCCCGATTGGTTCAGGCCGGCACGACGCAGGTCACAAAGGCGTTGCAACGTATAGGATGTACTAGTGCAGACGAAGCGACAGGACGTCGCGTTTGAGTCTGCCAACAGGATGTTGCGAATTTAGCCTTTGATCCTTAAACACTCAGTAGGGGATGAAAAAACCCCCACTGAATGAAGTTTCACTTTATGTCTATGGATTATCTTAAAAATTTATCTTCTATTTGATCTTGATATTTTCTGAACACACTTGAATTGGTTTTCATCCGCTTTTTCGACATAAGGCGATTGTACTCCGCTAACTTCTGATTTAGCTCCTTTTTTAACTCATCTTTTTCCATCTTGTCTTCGGAATGACGAATTAAATCCTCTATTGACATGATCTCTTTCTTAACATTCATTTCATCAGGGGAAAAGCCAGCGTTTTTCATCATTCGATAGGCCATTTTCAGATCATCTGGAATCCCCTGCAATGAATCAGGTGGCAATGGTTTGCCAGCCCCAGGTAAATGGTCAAATGCTCCTTCTTCGTAAGCCTTACGAATTTTTTCCTCTGTCATTCGTTCAAAACGATCCATTTTCCACGCCTCCCTACCGATTCTTTACTCTAAGTATACCCTTTCACTTCATCAAAACGAAAGACAGATTATGGCGATTTTTTAAAAAGAGCATTACTCAAAAAGAAGCGTTCTTAAAGATCGAAAATCGCCAAAAAGGCTCCCTTACCGCAGGCATCGCTTCAGCCTCCTCGCTCACCGGGGTCTTCAGCTGATGGTATTCCTGCAGGTGTGTCACCGTTTTTGACGATTTTCTTAGTGTTCATTCACAAACAAAGAAGGAGGAAAATTCATTCATTTCTTTCGTTGTTGAAGACTTATTGGACAGCCTCTGCATATTTTTAAGCGGGCGTTGTTTCTTTCGTAATTTGCATTGCAGGACCAAAAAATTCAAAACGTATATTTCCTTTAGGTATTCCTAAATGTGCAAGCATGTTGACGACATTTTTTAAAAATGGAACTGGCCCACACACGTAACAAACTGTATTCTCGGCTATTTTATCTTGCAAAAACTCTTCCGTTATATAACCCGTGAAATGATGATCTCCATTTTGATCGATCGGTTTTTCATACCCATAATAATAAGCACCATTATTCAATTGTTCGACAAGATTTGCGGCTTCTTTGGCAAATGCATGAACTTCTTCAGTTCTCGCTGAGTGAATAAATGTGACCATTCGGACTGTATTGGTTTGTACTAAAGTATCAAGCATGCTCATCATTGGTGTAAGGCCAACTCCTCCACTTATGAGTGCAATGGGTGCTGTTTCTTCTTCCACTAAATGAAAATCACCTGCTGGTGCACTGACTTCAACTTGATCTCCTACCACAACATGATCATGGAGATAATTCGATACCTTTCCATTCGGCTCAAAGTCCTTTTCCTTTTTAACGGAAATTCTGAAATATTTTTTACTTGGGGCACTTGAAAGACTGTATTGGCGATTTAGCGTGTATTTCTCTCCGGGTATTTGAACTCGAACTGTAATATATTGTCCTGGTTTATAGGTTGGGACAGGTTTTTCATCAATTGGCTGAAGATAAAATGATGTGATCACTTCACTCTCTTGGACTTTATCGATTACCTTGAAGGACTTAAAATCCTTCCACCCTCCTGATTGCTTTTCAGCTTCTTCATATAGCTCTTCCTCTAATCCAATGAAAGCTTGTGCAATAACACCATAGGCTTCTCCCCATGCCTCGATCACTTCATCTGTAGCTGCTTCGCCAAGCACTTCTTTAATCGCTAATAATAGATGTTTTCCGACAATTGGATAATGTTCAGGTTTCACTCCCAAGCTTCTATGCTTAAAAGCAACCTGTTGAACAGCGGGTAGAATCATTTCAAGTTGATCAATATTCTTTGCTGCTGCATAGACCATATTAGCTAATGCCGTCTGTTGACGGCCTTGAGATTGGTTCGCATGATTAAATATATTTAATAGTTCTGGATGATGGGTGAACATGTTTTTATAGAATACCGAGGTAATGTTCACCCCTTGCGTTTCCAATACAGGAGCCGTTGATTTAACAATATCGATCGTTTTTTGTGAAAGTGTCATTTGAATACCCCTTTTAACATGTATTTTAAATATATGTTTACTGTATAATAATCTATTTTTTAAAGCAATATTTTAAATACATGTTTAAAAGAACTGTCACAAAACCGTCTTGAAATGTTCAATAATGAACAAAGGGACCCTCTCGCTTTTACCTAGAAGCTGAATCACTGTATAATACGTGATAGGTGATGATTATGAGATTAACGAATTATACAGACTATGCCTTACGCGTGTTAATTTATATAACGGCTAAAGAACAAGATCAACTTTCTACAATCTCTGAAATTGCAGAGGCTTACGATATATCAAAAAACCATTTAATGAAAGTCATTCATGAACTTGGAAAGCTAGGGATTATCACAACCATTCGAGGACGTGGAGGCGGGATTAAATTGGCTCTTCCTCCCGAAGACATTAATATCGGGGCACTTGTTCGAAAAACAGAAGACGATTTTAAACTAGTTCCTTGTTTTGAAAAAGGCAATCATTCTTGTGCAATCTCGCCGATCTGTGGTTTGAAACATGCACTAAACAAAGCTTTGCTGGCATATTTGCAAGTGTTGGATGAATATACTTTAGCAGATATTGTTGTGCAACCGGATCGCTATCGTACCCTGCTTGGAATCAACCAGCCCAAATCTTAATAAAAAGAGCTCCCACCACAAATCCTATGTGACTAATTTTGTTGTTTTCTTTTCATTTAGGGTTCTATAGGTCGTTCTATGCGATCGCTTTTACGTGTTCTTAAAGATTCCAAACTCTATGGAGCTTGCTATGTGACCAGTTTAATGTTTTTCTTTCGAGTGCAGGTATTTTAGTACTCAAATCCTAATGTAAGCTGCTAACATGAGTTGGATATATTTTCTTTCATTGCTAAAGTATAATAGAGATAGACTACATATTATAAAGGAGAATAATTATGCCAAATTTTCAAGAAAACCTAGAGAAATACGCAGCATTAGCTGTCCAGGTAGGAGTGAATGTTCAAAAAGGACAAACACTTGTAATCAATGCAGCAATTGAGACGGCAGAATTTATTCGTCTTGTTGTTAAAAAGGCTTATGAAACAGGTGCGAAAAACGTCATTGTAAACTGGAGTGATGATACAATTTCCAGATTGAAATATGATTTAGCTCCTGACGAAGCTTTCCAAGAATATCCAATGTGGCGGGCTAAAGAGGTTGAAGAACTTGCAGAAAAAGGGGCAGCTTTTATGTCCGTGGTCTCCTCTAGCCCAGATCTTTTAAAAGGGGTCGATTCCTCAAGAATTGCCAATTTCCAAAAGGCTGCAGGGAAAGCAATGGAGAAGTACCGCCAATATATTCAATCAGATAAAGTCAGTTGGACTGTAATTGCCGCTCCTTCCAAAGATTGGGCAGCAAAAGTCTTCTCTGATTCCGCTTCAGAGGAGCAGGTTCAACTGCTTTGGGAAGCGATTTTTAAAGCGACACGAGTAGATACAGTAGATCCTGTTACGGTATGGAAAAAGCATGATGAAACATTGCATGAAAAAGTTGACTATCTCAATCAGAAGCATTATAAGAAACTACATTATAAAGCACCTGGAACAGATTTAACGATTGAATTGCCTGAAAAGCATCTTTGGGCTGGTGCTGGCAGCTTGAATCAAAGCGGGCACGAATTTATGGCCAATATGCCGACAGAAGAAGTTTTTACAGTCCCACAAAAAGAAGGTGTGAACGGTTATATTTCTAGCACAAAACCGCTAAGCTTTGCCGGAAATATTATTGATGAGTTTACTGTCACTTTTGAAAATGGACGGATTATCGAGACAAAAGCAAAAGAAGGTGCAGATATTTTAAAACAATTAGTCGAAACCGATGAAGGTTCTCACTATCTTGGAGAAGTAGCCCTTGTCCCACACAGTTCTCCCATTTCTCAAGCGAACATCTTATTCTACAATACTCTATTTGATGAAAATGCCTCCAACCATTTAGCCATCGGGAGTGCGTACGCCTTTTGTATCGAAGGTGGGAAAGAAATGTCCCAAGAAGAACTGGCAGAAAACGGCCTAAATTCCAGTATTACACATGTCGACTTTATGGTAGGCTCCGCTGAAATGGACATAGATGGCATTACAACAGACGGGAAAGTTGAACCTGTATTCCGTAATGGGGAATGGGCATTTTAGTAATAACTGGCTTCTGAGAAGCTTTCAGAATGGGAGTTGTAGAATAAATGGAACAAGCTAAGAAAAAGCCGATGAAAGAAACATTGACAATTAAAACGAGCCACGTCTTCCCACCTGACGCCAATCATCTTGGAACTTTATTTGGGGGCAAATTAATGGCTTATATCGATGATGTCGCTTCTATCGCAGCAATTAAGTTAGCGAGAAGGCCTGTTGTAACGGCTTCAACGGATTCAGTTGACTTTATTAAACCGATTAAAATTGGGGATTCTGTGACCTTAGAAGCAATTGTCACATGGACGGGTTATAGCTCAATGGAGGTATTTGTAAAGGTAATTGCGGAACAATTACTTACCGGGGAAAAATCGGTTGCCGCTCTGTCATTTCTAACCTTTGTCGCATTAGGAGCAGATGGAAAACCTACCGCAACTCCCGAAGTTTATCCAGAAACAGACGAAGAAAAATGGCTTCATCAAACAGCAAGTCGCAGGGCGGCTCACCGGAAGTCCAGAAAGCAAGAGAGTAAAGATTTAGTCACCTTTTTCTCGAACAATTTCATATAAGTGCGTGTTCAAAAAGGAGGATAAAAAGGACCAAGTCGGCGACTACGCTGACGTCCTGTCAGCAACACCGACACTAGTACATCCTGGACGTCGAAAGTTTGAGGCGGCCCCTGATACATGAGCACAAGGAAAGCTTCCCAGAGTCTGCATCGCACGAGGGAAAAGTGGTATTCTTTTCCGAGGAGCGAAGAAACAAGCCAACGAGCTTCCACAGGAGGTGGTGACTTCGACGTTCGACACAGGACGTGTCGGTACTTAGTCGAAGATCCTTTATCTCGAAGTGTCATTTTTACCGGACTTTTTGAACATCCTCTATAAAAAAACTTCAACAAGTAGGAGTTTCTATCACTTCGTTACCAAATAAGCCCGACTAAAGAAGGAAGCTTTGTTATTAAAGAGCTTCCTTTTTTGTAACATTTTTACAGACGCGTTAAATTTTCTTAACAAGGAAACAAGCATATCTCTGCTTTTGCTTGTATTCTCTAGGTTTCTTTCTTCTTCCTTTGTAACATAACAAATTCTTCCAATTTCTCCCACCTGTTTTTCGGGAAATTATTCTTTATACTATATTTGGTGAACCTTTATAAACAACTGAAAAAGCATATACAAATTTAATGGATAAAGGATGAATGAATATGTTTGGGAATGCAGAAATTGGAATTGATCTTGGGACAGCGAATGTCCTTGTTTATACAAAAGATAAAGGGATTGTTTTAAATGAACCTTCTGTTGTAGCCATCAATACACAAACCAAACAAGTATTAGCGGTTGGAACAGAAGCAAAAAGTATGATTGGAAAAACACCAGGAAATATTGTAGCTGTCAGACCATTACAAGATGGAGTGATTGCTGATTTTGATATTACAAGTCAATTGTTAAAAGCCATTATTAAAAAGGCTGGAAAATCACTTGGTTTTTCATTAAGAAAACCGGATGTCGTTGTTTGTACTCCATCAGGAGCCACCTCTGTTGAACGGAGAGCGATTCAAGATGCAGTTCGATCTTGTGGTGCTAAAAATGTCCATTTAATTGAAGAACCAGTAGCAGCAGCGATTGGCGCAGGTCTTCCAGTAGAGGAGCCGATTGCCAATGTCATTGTTGATATAGGTGGTGGCACAACCGAAGTAGCGATTATTTCTTACGGTGGTGTTGTGACTTG
This sequence comes from Bacillus sp. J14TS2, assembly GCF_018333015.1. NCBI lineage: Bacteria > Bacillati > Bacillota > Bacilli > Caryophanales > Bacillaceae > Bacillus > Bacillus sp. J14TS2. The sequence goes on from NZ_BORE01000025.1 coordinate 31,921, forward strand.
CCATACGATTCGCGTTGGTGGAGATCTATTTGATGAGAGTATCATCCAACATATTCGGAAAAAGTACAATTTATTAATCGGTGAATTTTCAGCAGAAACAATCAAAATGGAAATTGGCTATGCATTGGTTGAACATGAGGAAAAAAACATGGATATCCGCGGAAGAGATTTAGTCACTGGCCTTCCAAAAACAGTCAATCTTAGTTCCTACGAAATTCAAGCAGCTTTAAAAGAATCATTGTTAAATATTTTAGAGGCGATACGTGCAACATTAGAAGAATCGCCTGCGGAACTAAGTGGTGATATTGTCGAGAGAGGGATTATTTTAACTGGTGGAGGCGCCTTATTAAACGGGATTCAAGAGTGGCTTGGGAAAGAAATTATCGTCCCTGTCCATCTTGCTCCACATCCATTGGAGTCTGTGGCCATTGGTACCGGACAGGCCCTGAAATTCATTCATAAATTAACACCTGCTCGAAAATAATAGAGACTTAGATTACTAGCATAAGAGTGAAATTTCCAGTTCTGATCTAGTCAAAAAACTCTTGGGAGGACATCCTCCCAAGAGTTTTATTTTTCTTCTTCGTTATTGACATCTTTATTTTCATCACTTTGATTGCTTTCACGCATTTCTTGGGTTAGTCCATCGATACTCTCACGAACATTCCCTTTACCAGACAGGTTTGTTAATAGTTCTTTTACATCAATCCCTGCGGATGCTTTTAAAGATTCTTGCATTGTTGACATAAGATTTGTCGCATAGCCTGTCACCTTATTGGCACCGCTGTTTTCGCCATTGGAACCAGTATCCACAACAGTGATCTTATCAATATTGCTAAGTGGTGCCGATACTTCTTTGGCATATTCAGGAAGCATCTTCAAGACCATATCGAGAATGGCTGCCTGACCAAATTGATCGAACGCTTCAGCCACTTTACGTTTAGCTTCCGCTTCAGCAACACCTTTAAGGCGAATAACCTCTGCTTCAGATTCCCCTTGTGCTCTTTGAGCATCTGCTTTCGCTTGACCATCCAAGCGCACGCGTTCAGCATCTGCCTTGGCAGTAGCTTCAACACGATATTGATGGGCATCCGCTTCGGTCATTTGCTTCAGCTTTTCAGCATTAGCAGCCTGTTCAACCGCATAACGATCCGCATCGGCTTTCTTTTTAACCTCGGAATCGTATTGACGCTCACGACGTAGAATTTCTTTTTCTTCCAGTTCAATTTGCTTTTGACGTTCAATAATTTTAATCTGCATTTCTTGTTCGGTTACTTCTTGCTTGGAGCGAGCCGTTTCAAGATCATATGCTTGGTCCGCACTGGCTCGTGCTTTATCTTGATCACGACGATATTCCGCCATTTTCATCTGATTTACTTTCTCGGCTTCGGCGATTTCAGTTGCTCGCTCTAACTCTGAACGTTTTGCATCTTTTGTTGCTTCCGCACGTTTAATTCGTGTTTCTTTATCGGCTTCCGCTGTTGCGATATCTGCATCACGTTTCACTTGCGCAATCCGCGGTTTCCCTAGAGATTCGAGATAGCCATTTTTATCACGAACTTCTTTAATAGTAAACGATACGATCACAAGTCCCATTTTCGCTAGATCTTGAGAAGCTACTCGTTGTACTTCTTGAGAAAACTTATCACGATTTTTGTAAATTTCTTCAACTGTCATGGAGCCAAGAATAGAGCGCAGATGCCCTTCCAACACTTCTTTGGCTTCATTTTCTCGATCTTCTTTTGATTTGCCAAGAAATTGTTCTGCTGCTGTTGCAATCTCACCAATCGATCCACCAATTTTAATAATTGCTGTTCCATCGGCCATAACTGGAACACCTTGTTCAGTGTATACTTCGGGGGTCGTTACCTCTAGCTTACTAGATAGTAAACTTAATGGTTCCGCTTGTTGGAACACAGGTAATACGAATGTACCCCCACCACGGATAATTTTAATTTTATTTCCTGATTCATCTGTGTGTACATTTTTTCCACCTAAATAACTTCCAGTTACGATTAGTGCTTCATCTGGTCCTGCAGTACGATATTTTGTAATAAAGATTCCAAGTAGGGCAATTAAAATAAATACCACAATCGCTATAACAACCCAAATTCCTATATTTAGATCTGCTGGCATGCATTTTCCTCCTTTTATTTAAAGCTTGGTTGATAAGGGACTACATATAATACACCATTTTTTACTTCAATTACTAACACTTCCGCTCCTTCTGCTATGTTGGTACTTTCATAGCTTGCTGCAGGCTTAGAGATCATCCCACTATAGCTTTCAATCACTACTTCTCCAAAGCCTTCAGTCGGAATCGAGACGATGATTTTTCCAACTCGACCTTCCAGCGACTTTTCCGTGTAGCTTAATGATTGTTCAGCTGATTTCATAGGGACTAACACAAACACATTGAGAAGTACGTCCAATAACAGCGATATAAAGGCAGCAATTACGATAATCATATAAGAATTTAATGAGGTCGCTTTTTCAAGAATAAACCCTCCTGCTGAAAAAAAGGTAATAAACGCTAAGATCAGAACAGGATTTAAAAAGGGAATGACCTCATCGGCACCATCAAAGATATCGCCAAAAAACAAATATAAAAGCGTTAAGACTCCAGAAGCAACAAGCAAAATAAGATAAATCGTTTCAATCGGATAACCAAATACTGTCATCGTCATCACTCTTTTCATATTGCTTTAGATGTTAACTTACGAATACACCACCTATCTATCTATTATGTACTAAGTTATACGGGTAAGTAAGTAAATTGGTTTCAAAATTTAATCTTTTTTTAAAAAAAATTTTCTTTTTCTAGATGCCCCCCTCTAATGATATGAATAAATAAACATTTTATGTATAGATAAGAGACATGAGGCTACATAGAATCGTTATCATGAGGCTGAGACAATAATGTTTTCACCAAAGAAAAAAACGAGCAAATATGGCGCATAATACATTGTTTGTCTTTGGTGATTAACATTTTATTTATGTCCCAACCACCGTTCTTTTTTGTATTACTCTTGAATAAGATGGGGTTCACTTTTATGTTGGCTTCTTCGTTCAATCCCTCTACACACTTTAACGCCTAAATATACAAATGGTGTATCAAGAATCGCGACAAAAAACTTAAAGACATACTGGGTCGCAATTAGGCCAAGCAAAGCTAGAAATGGCATGGTACCAAAAAAGGCAATCGTTACGAAAATGATCGTATCTGCTAGTTGCCCCACCATTGTGGAAACATTATTGCGAATCCATAGCTTCCCTTTGCCATGCCGTTGCTTTAAACGATGGAAAATCGTAACATCCAAATTTTGACTGACTAAAAAGGATAGCAAACTCGCAATGGTCACACGAAAACTTGCGGAGAAAATCGTCGCAAACTCGGGTTGATGCTCATAATAGGGAGCCGCTGGTAATTTTATTGTAATATAGATAAAAATCACAGCGGCAATTTGTGTAAAGAGTCCAGCCATAACCGTTTTTCGTGCTGCTTCCTTTCCGTACACTTCTGTAATCGTGTCTGTGATAGGATAGGTAAAAACATAAATAATCACAGCAGCTGGCAGAACAGCCCAACTACCGAGACTAAATAATTTTACCGCCAAAATATTGGATAAGATCAATAATCCAACATAGGCGCCATTCAAATATAAAAGCATCGTGCTCCCCCTAACGATTATCCACTTTTTCAGGGTACATATCATGATTCATTAGACGGTGCTCGGCCATTTGCTCATATTTTGTCCCTGGTTTACCAAAGTTACAATATGGATCAATGGATAATCCACCACGTGGAGTAAATTTCCCCCATACTTCCACATAACGTGGAGCTAATACTTTAATTAAATCGTCCATAATCGTATTAACACAATCCTCGTGAAAATCACCATGATTACGAAAACTAAATAAATAGAGTTTCAGCGATTTACTTTCGACAATCTTCTTATCAGGAATGTAGCTAATATAAATCGTTGCAAAGTCAGGTTGTCCCGTTTTCGGACATAGTGATGTAAATTCTGGACAGTTGAACTTGACAAAATAATCTCTTCCTGAATGTAAATTATCGATCGGTTCTAATACTTCTGGTGAGTATTGGTCCAGGTACTTTGTTTTTTGATTCCCTAATAACGATAAATCCTGTAATGTTTCTTCATCTCTTCCAGCCATAAAAAAGCCTCCTTTTTATGAAAAATGCAAGCCGCCGTATGGATAAACAGTCGTGGCCTGACGTCCTGAGTTCCATCACATGGCTCAAAAAAAGCCATATCGCGACGGATATGGCTTGAATTTCGATTCATCCATAGTTTTTTATAGAGGGTTAATCGCTATGAACCTCTCCCAATCAGGGCTATTTAATTCCTTCCCTATCTTACCGCCTTCTCTTGCTTTTCGTCAATACCAATTTTCTAGAATAAAGTTGCTAAAAATTTTTTCAAAATCGTTTATACTTTTTTTTTCAAATAAACTTCTATAAAATAGTGATAGAAAGGGTGAAGAAAATTGACATTACTATCAGAAATACTCGAATACAATCAACAATTTACAGAGGAAAAACTATATGAAAACTTTTCTACCACAAAGTTTCCAGATAAGAAAATGGTAATCTTTACTTGCATGGATACGCGACTTATTGAATTGCTTCATAAAGCAATGAATATGAAAAATGGGGATGCAAAAGTCGTTAAAAATGCTGGAGCGATTTTGACACATCCTTTTGGAAGTATTATGAGAAGTCTACTCGTTGCTGTCTATGAATTACAGGCGGAAGAAGTTTGTGTCATCGGCCACCACGATTGTGGCATGAGTGCTCTAGATTCCAAGAAAATGATTCATGATATGAAAGAACGTGGAATTACTCAAGAAACACTTGATATTGTTACACATTCGGGAATTGATTTAAATCAGTGGCTACAAGGGTTTGACAGTGTTGAAGAAAGTGTCACACATAGTGTGGATATGATCCGTAATCATCCTCTGATGGTCAAAGATGTTCCCATTCATGGACTTGTGATTGACCCAGAAACTGGAAAATTGGATGTCGTTGTGGATGGGTATGAACATACTAAATAACAAAAAGAGAAGACAAGGCTGAGACAAAAGTGTAAAAACAAACCGAACTACTAGGTGCTATACGCCGCCCGGAAACTTACTTCTCTTTCCGCTGGCGGCTGTAAGCTTCCCCAGGCCTACAGGATGTAGGTCACGAAGGCATTGCGGGGTATAAGGATGTACTAGAACATTGTGCTTTGAGCCTGCCGTCAGAACGACGTGAACTTAGCCTCTGATTCTCATTCGTACGTCGGCACTGACAGTCGGCGTTGGTCACAACAGGACGTGATCGTCATTAGCCGACCACCCGCTGGAGTCTACATCCGCTAAGGCAACCCATTGTTCGGAATTGAAGGTTAGCGTTTTAGTTATGTCCCAGCCTTGCCTTCAGATTATGATAAATCAGGCTCCAGAAAAGCTATTATATTCACGGACAATCCTGCTCTTTCTTGCTTTTATCTTGTTTCTTTTTCTTAGATTTATCAGTGGTTTCAGGTATTTCATAGTATTTCGCAGCATTGATATCACCGAACTCCGAGCCAAATTCCTCATTCGTTTTCCGAGCTTTTTTCTTATTCATCTGCTCTTCCCTTCTTTCCGTACTTCGAGTTACGATTTGCTCCTTTACTCGGGTCTTCTTCAGTCGCAAATTCAGCAGTAAAATCGGACTCTTCGATATTTTTAGTAGGTGTTTTCGCATATTTTTCTACAGCATTTCTTGTTGCTTTTCTTTTCACCATTGAGCATCCTCCTAAATATGTGTGCCTCTCGTCCCTTACTCTTCCCTATCGTCTATTTCCTTAATAGCACCACTATTTTCCAACTATTCATTGATAAAAAGCTGAAGAAATTTCAAACTTTGGGAAATAATAAACATCATTATATAAAGTTGAAGGTGATAGTATGGAGTTTCCAGTCATACATACAAATTTTTGGGATGGGGTTATCGCTGTACCGTTAATCGTACTGATTACACAATGCTTTAAGTTTTTTCCAATTCCCCGCCAATATTTTCCAACCATTGCGTCACTGCTTGGGTTCTCTATTTCCATTTTTTATAGTCATAGACATAACCTTTGGGCGGGATTTTTTATGGGTGGCTTTTATAGTGCAGCAGCTGTAGGTACGTATTCCTCTCTCAAAACATCATGGATAGCATTTAAAAATAGAAAAAACAAAAAGGCCCAGAGCTAAGGTATCCTCCATGAAATAGGTTTTACAAATGGAAAAAGTCATCATTTATAATGATGACTTTTTTAATACTTCACGAATATATTTGATAACTTGTTATTTTTCTTAAGATAAATTGCCGCGGTTGTATTCTTTCTTAAACCTAAACGACGTAAGCCCTACCTCTCATACATCCTTACGGCTCCGAAGCCGATCCAGTGTGAATAAGTCTTTACAAAAACATAGTAAGAACGCCAAATCATTTATTTCATCTATTTAAATATTTTCAAGTCCATTCGATAAGTAAAAATCAGTATACCACAAAAAACTCCTTTAATCAAGTCCTATTACTAATTGCTCTATTTCAGGATTGATTATTGTCTTTCTTTTCGGTTTCATCATCATTAGATAAACCTTGGGTTGCTTTTTTAAATTCTTTCAAGGTGCTACCCAGTGCCTTTCCTAGTTCAGGTAATTTACGGGGGCCGAAAATAAGTAGAGCAACAATAAGAATAATAACAAGACTACCGATTCCTGGTCTCACAAAAAGCATCTCCTTTTTTATTTATATCATACTCCTTTCCGGACAAATTTAAAAGTAAGAGCCCGAATAAGTCGACACAAACAATCCTAATGTAAATTTTATGTAAATGTTTCGTTAAGATTATGTCGTATATTGTCAAATTACGCTATTATAATATAGCTTGATTGATTATAAAGGGGAGAAAATAAAAAATGTTTAAGAAAAAAGAGGATCCATTTTTTATTCATTTAGCCAATATCTCGGCTAACCTAACGGAAAGCATGAATTATTTCATGGATTATAAGCTAACCAATCTAGAAGATCTGAAAATCTTCTCCGAAAAAATGAAGGATTATGAAAGTAAAGGAGATTCACTCGTTCATCAGGTTATCTTAGATTTAAATAATGTCTTCATTACCCCCATTGAAAGAGAAGATATTTTAGCGCTTGCTATGAATATGGATGATGTGCTAGATAGTCTAGAGCAAACAGCAGCCTTATTCGATATGTATTCTGTGACTACAGCGGATCCTTATATGCATCAATTTGTGGATGCTATCAAAAAATGCGTCATAGAAATTGAAGAAGCCATTGGGGTATTATCCCCAAAAACCCTTCCTCTAATTAGAAAACATGCGATAAATATTAAAGCATATGAATCTCAATGTGATGCGATATTACGTGAGTCTATTCAACATTTAATGCAGACTGAAAAAGACCCAATCCGAGTAATTCAGTATAAAGAAATTTATGAGGAGCTGGAGGAAGTAGCAGACTGTTGTGAGAATGTCGCTAATATTTTCGAAGCTATTATTATGAAAAATGCCTAAGGAGTAAATATATAACATGAATACATTCCTAATCGTAACGCTATTAATTGTCTTTTTTGCAGTCGTGTTCGACTTTATTAACGGTTTTCACGATACAGCTAATGCGATCGCCACTTCGGTTTCAACGAAAGCCTTGCAACCAAGACATGCCATACTATTAGCCTCTGTCATGAACTTCGTTGGTGCTATGACATTTACAGGAGTGGCCAAAACGATTACAAAGGATATTATCGATCCTTTTACATTAGAAAATGGGACAACCATCATCCTTGCCGCTCTATTAGCTGCAATCATTTGGAACTTAGTCACTTGGTATTATGGAATCCCAAGCAGTTCCTCTCATGCGTTGATTGGCGCCATTGCAGGTGCCGCCATTGCCTCCTCTGGCTTTCACTCGTTAAATTATAGTGGGTTTCTAAATATTATAAAAGCGTTGATTTTGTCCCCTCTTCTCGCCTTTGCCGTTGGTTTTATTGTTTATAGTATAGTCAAAGTAATTTTTAAAAACAGCAATTTGACGAAAACAAACAAAAACTTCAGGAGAGTACAGATTGCGACAGCTGCTTTGCAAGCATACTCTCATGGAACAAACGATGCTCAAAAAGCAATGGGGATTATTACGATGGCTTTAATTGTCAACAATTATCAACAATCAGATGATGTTCAATTATGGGTACAACTTATTTGTGCTTTCGCAATGGCTATGGGGACTGCATTAGGTGGATGGAAAATCATCAAAACCGTTGGTGGGAAAATTATGAAAATCCGCCCAGTCAGTGGAGTTGCTGCTGATCTAACAGGGGCTTCCGTTATTTTTGGTGCAACCGCTATTGGTCTACCAGTCAGTACAACCCATGTAATTTCTTCTTCCATTTTAGGAGTCGGTGCTTCACACCGATTGAAAGGAGTAAAATGGGGAACCGCTAAAACAATGCTCATTACATGGCTGATCACACTACCAATCTCAGCTATCCTTGCAGCCATCTGTTTTTTCATTCTTAATCTCTTTCTTTAATGGTATTTTTCCTTGCAAATGTAAAAACGATTCAAAGTAAATTTCCCGGAAAATAGTAAGTTTTAAAAAGTTGGTTTACTGAAGGGGCTATCCAGAAAGTCAGTGAAAACTGAGCTTTTCTGTGACACCCCTTCTTCTAGGCATGTAAAAGTTGGTGTGCGGTTTCCGGTTATCTTCCGTTCCGGGGCGCGCTTTCCGCGGGGCAAGGCTTGAGCTTCCTCAGTCGCTGTTGGGCTGCTCCCCTAATGTTGGACACTCCATCCAACATTAGGAGGTCTTGAAAATGTCCAAGTATAGTAATGAGTTTAAGCTACTAGTAGCCCAACGGTATGAAAATGAAATCATTAGTTATCGTGACCTGGCAAAGCAATCCGGCATTGACGAATCAGCAATCCGTTATTGGGTATTGTTATTTCGGCATCATGGAGACCAAGCGTTTGATTTTCCCTATACAAATTATCCGGCAGCCTTTAAACTAAGGGTAATTCAATTCATGAACGAAACGAATTATTCCATTCGAGAGGCATCAGCCCTTTTCCATATCCCGGATCCCAGTATGGTCCGTAGGTGGAGGAAAAAGTGGGAAACAGGCGGAGTAGATGCCCTTGAATCAAAAGAAAAGGGGCCATCTATTATGACATCTCGTAATCAAAAGAAACATACTTCCGCAGATCTTTCCAGCCAATCAAGAGAAGAGTTGGAAAAGGAACTTGAGTACCTTCGCATGGAGAACGCCTATTTAAAAAAGTTAAGAGCCTTAGTTCAGAAAGAGAAATCACCAACAAAGTCAAAGCGAAAGTAATATTCGAACTAAGGCACGCATTTCCGATGATCAAGATGATAAAGGTAGCCAACCTGGTAAGAAGCACCTATTACCATATTGTGAACAGCTGGAAACAGCCAGATCCCGACCGCAAGTGGAAAAGAAGGATCACGTTCATCTATCACCGACACAAGGGCCGCTATGGCTATCGCCGTATTACGGATGTCCTCAAGGAAAAAGGATACGAAATAAACAGAAAGAAAGTCCTGCGTCTCATGAGAGATTTAAGGCTCCAATGTATAGTCCGAATCAAAAAATATAAATCTTACAAAGGGGCATACGGAAAAGCAGCCCGCAATATTTTGAAACGTAACTTTAAGGCTGAAAAGCCCAATCAAAAATGGGTGACAGACGTAACGGAATTTAAATTATTGGGGGAGAAACTATATCTCTCCCCGGTATTAGACCTTTTTAACGGCGAAATCATTACCTATACCCTTCAAGCCAGACCCACGTTTGATTTAGTGGAAACGATGTTGGATCAAGCATTGAAATCCACTAAGAAAGGTGACAAGCTCTTGATCCACTCTGATCAGGGCTGGCATTACCGTATGCCTCAATATCGAAGAAAGCTGAAGGGAAATAAGATAAGACAGAGTATGTCCCGTAAAGGGAACTGTTATGACAATGCCGTTATAGAAAACTTTTTTGGAATACTTAAATATGAATTCCTGTATCTACAGGAGTTCGACAGCATAGAGCATTTCAAAATAGAATTGAAACAATACATGTATTACTACAACCATTTACGAATTAAATCAAAGTTAAATCGAAAAAGTCCAGTGGCTTATCGAGAGAACTTTACATTAACCGTATAGGAAATGAGTGTCCAATTTTATGGGTCCACTGCACTGTGCGCCTTGCGGGATCTCAAGGCCATGCTTGTCCCGCAGGAGTCGGCCCCTGCACTCCAAGCAACGGCCAGGCAGGCGGACGGAAATCGATGAGCTTTCCCAAGCGAATAAAGTGAAACTTCATTTAGTGAGGGTTTTTCATTCCCCACTGAACGTTAAGGATCAAAGGCTAAATTCGCAACATCCTGTTGGCAGACCCAAACGCAACGTCCTGTCGCTTCGTCTGTACTAGTACATCCTATACGTAGCTAAGCCCTTTGTGACTTGCGTCCTGCAGGCCCGAACCAATCGGGTATTTACTGGCAGTTGTCCCCCACTTACATTTCTCGTTTTTACCTCGAATTCTTGAAGCGGGGGGGCTTACTGCCAGTTAATTCGAGATAAATAGAAAAAATCGCTTCCTTTAGTAGAATGAAGTTACCACAACAACATCCAAAGGAACGATTTTTTTGTGCAATCCGATGACTGCTATTGAAGAGTATCCCATACAATCGGCTTTTCCGATAAAGTTGGAAGAGATAGCCTGTGAACGGTTGCTTCCTGTATTCCCCTACAACAACTGCTAGTCCTTCGGCATCCTGGCAATGGCCCACAACTTCCTGAAAGTGGCGGACCTTCTGTGAAGGCTGCCACAAGACAATCCTCCTTTATTTTAGAAACTTATTGGGCAGTCCCTTTTTATCTGTATACCAGTGCGACCTTCGACACTATTCTCCGCAGTAAGTTTTTTACGATTAACAAGATAATCTTATTTTCCAGACCAGCCATTTTTATGAATAAGAAGGATATTAGTGGAATATGTCGAAATATAATGGAGTGTTAATATTTGTTTGCTATGTCCTAATAACGGGCCGCTTTTAAATAAAGAGAGCTGGAGGGTGAAAATGGCACAAGTTCAAAAGGTTGAAACTTACAAGGGTAGAAATTCTTTTTTCGATGGGGGCCTACTACAATACATAGGTTGGATTATTCTTGGTACACTCGTAACTACTTGTACTTTGGGTATTTGTTATCCTTGGTCTATCACTATGATCTATGGATGGAAAATCAATCACACTGTTATTGAAGGTAAGAGAATGCAATTTCACGGTTCTGCCATTGGATTATTTGGCCATTGGATTAAATGGTGGTTCTTCACTATCATAACTCTTGGGATTTATGGCTTTTGGGTGTTCATTAAATTAGAAGATTGGAAAGCTCGTAATACGACATTTATTAATTAAGAAAAGTTCTGGAACAAATTGCCTTCTCATTCGTATCAGTACGATTTTTCGACCAAAAAATAGCAAGGGCAGCACATAACGCTGTAACCCTTGCTATCACTTACCTCTACATGACGGCCTCGGCAGGAATCGAACCTGCGGCACATGGTTTAGGAAACCAATGCTCTATCCTCTGAGCTACGAAGCCACAATTTCATCACTATTTTTCACGACTTATCCATTATAATACAAAGTTTCTTTGAATAAAAGCCCTAAATATTATATAATGAATTTGAACGAGTTTTTGACTCAGTTTAATATACAACTTATCAAGTTTAAGACGTTTACGTCTTCTATGTATATATAAAATAAGAGGGGGATTTCAAAATGCAATTTGGAATTTTAATTGGACTAGTCCTTGTTCTTGGTACAGTCGCTTCATTCTTGTCTTACTTTATTTCTAAAACTCTTAATTTTAATGATTCATCAAAAGTAGATGAAGTTCCTGACAAATATACACATACCAGCTAATTGCGATCATCACTTCTATTGTCATCCATACAGTAGAAGTGATTTTTTTATAGTTTTAGAATATTTTCAAAGGGTAATGGAATACTAATGGGTATGAAGAGTGTTACTTCTGTTCCAAATTTTGTGTAAAGAGGAGGAATAAGAATGGGTGTAGGAGTTGCCATTGGCATGATCGCTGTGATTATGTTAATTGCCCTTTTTCTCGTTTATTTCTTACGTGGTCCACTCAACTCAGAAGATGCTCACACAGTTGATCGTCCCCCAGATGACAAAGACTAATTTTTTTAGGGTCTGTTTAGAGAAGGCTGTTAAACTTTTTCCAGACAGACCCTTCGTTCTTAAAGTCTAGTAATCTATTTAGTTGAAACATGCAGATCCACAATCTGGTGATACAAGTGATAAAGTTGTTTGGTATAGGTGCCATTCTTTCCAGAAAAGATGTGCTCTTCACAATTTTGCACCGGAACTATTTCTTGGATCGAATTGGTCAAAAATACTTCTTCTGCCTTAATCAGATCTTCTTTTTGATAAAAACCTTCTTTCACACTTAAACCTACCTTGACTGCCAGTCCCAAAATAAACTCTCTGGTAATCCCTTTAAGGATTCCCGTTTCAACAGCAGGTGTGTGAAGGACATTGTCTTCAATCCAGAACAGATTTGAAGTCACTCCTTCCGCTAAAAAACCTTTCTCTGTCAGAAAAATCCCTTCTTTATTTGGATCAGCTCCTACTTCTCGTTTAGCGATCACATTATTCATAAAATGATGCGATTTTAAACGTGTGTCCATCTCCGGGGTATTCCTAGTTAATTTTAAAAATATGATCTCTTTTTCTCTTAATGGCTTGAATACCGGAAGTTCTTTTTGAAAAATGATAACGGTCGGCGATTCATATGCAGTTGTTTGAATACCTATCTGTCCAGGACCAGCGGAAACATTGAAACGAATATAGGAATCAGGCAAAGCATTTAACTCTGATAGCTTCTGAATCCACTCCAATACTTCGGCATACTTGAATTGTCTCGCTATTTGAAGTTGCCTCAATCCACTATTTAATCGATCTAAATGTTGCTCAAGTAAAAAAGGATGCCCTTTATATGTTCGCAAGGTTTCAAAAACTCCTAAGCCATATAAATAACCATGATCGAACGGGGAGATGCTTGCTTCTTCTTGCCGAATAAACTCACCATTGAAGTACATGTACATCATTATACAACTCCTGTCTGATAGGTTTGCAAGAAATTAAATAACAACTTCTTGCCTGCCTCTGTTGTAATCGACTCAGGATGAAATTGAATACCTTCCACTGCACATTTTGTATGGCGTATGCCCATAATCTCTTCACTTGCTGTCCAAGAAGTGATGCTTAAGCAATCTGGTAAACTTTCTTTTTCAACAATAAGAGAATGATATCTTGTCGCCTGAAAGGGACTCGGTACCTCGGTATAAATCGTCTTTTGATCATGGTATACTTCTGAGGTCTTTCCATGAAGCAGTTGCTTTGCTTTTACTATTTCCCCCCCAAAGGCTTGAGCTATTGCTTGATGTCCTAGACAAACTCCCAATATTGGAATCTTCCCTGAAAAATAACGGATTACTTCCAGGGAAATGCCAGCTTCATTTGGCGTACATGGACCAGGTGAAATCACAATATAATGAGGAGAGAGCTGTTCAATTTCATTTAGACTGATTTTATCATTTCTTTTGACAACAACCGATTCTCCTAATTCTCCTAAATATTGAACAAGGTTATAAGTAAATGAATCATAATTATCAATCATCAGAATCATCGAACGCTCTCCTTTTTCTCAGCTAATTCCATTGCTCTCCATAATGCCTCCGCTTTCTTCAGCGATTCTTTATACTCTGCTGCAGGATTCGAGTCAATCACAATTCCTGCTCCAGCTTGTACATGGGCCATCCCTTCCCGCACAAGCATCGTTCGAATAACAATATTTAAATGCAAATCTTCGTTAAAACCGATCCAACCAAGCGAACCTGTATAAATCCCTCGTTTGACTGGCTCCAGTTCTTCAATAATCTCCAATGTACGAATCTTCGGTGCTCCTGTAATCGTACCGCCCGGGAACATCGCTTCGACTAAATCACAAACTGTCTGCTCTTCTGCTAATTGGCCACTAACATGAGAAACAATATGCATCACATGGGAATATTTTTCCACTGTCATAAATTCATCGACATGAACGGAACCATATTCACAAACACGTCCAAGATCGTTTCTTTCCAAATCGACTAACATAATATGCTCCGCACGTTCCTTTTCATTCTCAATAAGCTCGTTGACTAATGCTTGGTCTTCATTGTCATCTTTTCCCCTTGGTCTTGTCCCAGCAATCGGTCTTGTACTCACATGTTGTCCATTTTTTTGAATTAGCAATTCAGGAGAACCGGAAATAATTTGGAAGTCAGGTGTATGGAGATACCCCATATATGGCGAAGGATTCAACTTTCTTAACTCCTTGTAAATGGCGATCGGTGAAATGCCAATTTGCCTAGATTGCCGAACAGCTAGATTCACCTGAAAAACATCACCCTCTCTAATATAGGCCTGAATCTTCTGCACAGCCTCTACAAACTCTGCCTCTGTAAAAGAAAACGAAGCATGCTCAGCAATCTCGAAATGTTCGAATGAATTTTCTTCTTCAAGTGCTTCGGTTAACCAGCTTTGTTTCAGCGTCGCTAACTTTTTTTCTGCTTCCTTTTGGTTTAATACCATCAACCATAAGCAGTTATCTTCATGATCATAGACCGCCCACTCATCAAATATTAGAAAATAAAGGATTGGGAGCTGCAAATCATCTTCTGCTAAACTAGGCAATTCTTCGATATACTGACAATAATCATAACTAATATAGCCAATTGCTCCACCTTGAAAATCTGGAAGTCCTGGCTCTGGGCAGAATGCAAAAGACTTCATCCACTTCTCAAGCTCTGCAAGGGGCTTTCCTTCTAAAATATTCGTATTTCCGGCTTGTTCAACCTCTAATAAATTTTCATTGCCCTGTATTTTAGCAAATGGATCGATCCCAGCTATACTATATCTACCAGCACGCCCACTCTCTAAAAGCACATGATGAGTTGAATCAGCTGTGAGAGACGTATATGTATTAAAAAAACGATCTATTGAATAAGGGATTTTTTCATATAAAAGGTTGGTTTGCTTCATACGCTATTCCGTCCCCTCATGAGTTCATCAATAAGTGTTCTTAACGATTGCCCTCCCATTGTTTCGATCCTGGCATCAAATTCTTGGAATTCAAGATCTTTTGTCACTGGGTTTGGAACAATAATACAATTCATTCCTGCTCTTTTCGCGGCTATGGAGCCATTAAGCGAATCTTCAAAGGCTATGGCTTCCTCTGGATTTACGCCCAATGCTTCGACCGCTTTTATATACAATTCAGGGTCTGGCTTAACTTTTTTGACATGATCTCTTGTTTGAATCGTCTCGAAAAAACCGAGTAATTCATGTTTCTTCAGAAAAGGCATAATCCAGCTTTCATTTGAACTCGTTGCTAAACCAATACGCAGATTTAACGCTCTTGCTTCCTCTAAAAATTCCTTCACTCCTTCTCGAAGGACGATTGTAGCCATTCTCTCTTTATGGAGCGCTAGAGCGGCAGTATTAATTGCTTCTATTTGTTCATTTCCCTTTAATTGCTCTACCATATATTGATAAAAGGCATCATCGTGTGTACCAATGATCTGTGCAAAGACTGGCAAAGGCAGCTCTACTTTATAATCAGCAAGTACTTCTTTATAACACTCATACCACACAGTTTCAGTATCTAATAGTAAACCATCAAAATCAAAAACCACTGCTTTTATCATTTATCTCTTTTCCCCTCTTTCAATTTTTGTGATGTTTCAACAAAATTCCCTTTATAAACACGATTTAACTTGATCGGCCGTTTAAGTTCTTTGCTGAACTTTTTCAGCTCCCTTTCTTGCCTTGGTGTAACAAATGAAACCACCGTTCCCGCATTCCCCATACGACCGGTTCTACCAGATCGATGAATGTATTGATCCAAGTCCTTCGGAAAATCATAATGGATCACATGAGTAAGTCCCTCTATATCAAGACCCCTTGCTGCAATATCTGTGGCCAGCAATAAAGTGATGTCTCCTTTACGCAAGGCGGTTAAGGCTAGCTCTCTTTCCCTTTTACTCAATTCACTATGAAGAAGGCCCACAGAGACATTCTCATATTTTAGCTTTTCATAAAGTACATTCATATTTCCACGATCACGGACAAACACAAGGGCTTTCACCTCATTCATAGCAGCAATTTTTTGCAATAATTTGGCTCGATCCCGCGGCTCGGCTAATAAGTACAAATGCTCGGTACGATATACAGCTTGCGATTGCACTTGACCAACCGTCATAAATTGCGGCTCTCTCCCAATCATCGCCTTAATCTGGTCAGATTCTTTAATACTAGTCGCAGAAAATAGTAATAATTGACGATCGTTCATGCTAGACTTCACAATCGTCCGGACTGTATTCAAATGCTCCTCATTTAAAAGCTGATCCCCTTCATCAAGGACGATCGATTTTACCTCATGCATTTTTAGTTTTTTTAGCTTAATTAGCTCTAAAATTCGTCCAGGTGAGCCGATTACGATTTGTGGGCGTGTTTTTAATTTCTCAATTTGCCGCTTAATATTGGCCCCGCCTACGAAAGAAGCCCCTCTGATATCCGTACCTTTCGTCCATTTCTGAACTTCTTGATATATTTGCATGACTAATTCCCGTGATGGAGCTAAGATAACCGTTTGGATGGATGAGTTTTCTTCATCAATCTTCTCGAGCAGCGGTAAGAGATATGCAAGTGTTTTCCCCGTTCCTGTAGGGGATTTTGCGATTATATCTTCTCCATCCATAATGGAAGAAATTACAGCCTCTTGTATTGACGTTGGTTCCGTAAAACTAGATTGGTCCCAGATTTTTTGTGTATTCGCATTGAAATTTGCTAAGAATGTTTTTTTCATCGAGTTAGTGCTCCTTTGTAATTTACAGGTTCATGAATCTTATCATACTACAAAATCCATAAAAAAAACTGCCATAGTTGGCAGCTTTTTTAATGTTTCAATTGATGAATACCATTCTCCAATCGTTCATCGACAATTTTGGCATCTTCAATATGTTCCAAAATAGTCTCATGGGCACTAGTAAACAGAGTACGCGCTTGGTCTAATTCTTCTTTGACCGAATCTGTGAGTTGCTTTTGCTCCTCAATCATTTTCTCCATCGCTCCGATATCTAATTGACTGTCTTGAATCACGTCCATCATTTCTTCTATATTTTGCGCAGCTTTTTCACTCATTTGGATGCCTTTTTCAATGAGCCCTGAACTCTTTTTTGTCGCTTGCAGTGCATTTTCAATTTCTTCTTGAAGCGCATTTGTCAGTGCTTGAATATTGGCTGTGCTGTCTGCTGTACTTTCAGCTAGTTTTCGTACTTCTTGAGCTACCACTGCAAAACCCTTTCCTGATTCCCCCGCTCTCGCTGCTTCAATTGAAGCGTTTAAAGCGAGTAGATTGGTTTGAGAAGCGATATCCTCGATCACATCGACAATCGATTGAATTTCTACTGATCTTTCACTAAGATGACTCATATTTTCCTCAGAAGATTCGATTTCCTTCCCCAACTCCTGAATAATTTGAGCCGTGTTTTTTACATCTTCAGCATTTTGTTGAGAACGCTCTACTTTCTTTTTTGAAAAGTTTTTTAAAGACATGCCTTTTTCATAAAGATTGCTTGATTTTTGCGCTGATTGTTCACTAATCTCATACACATTGCTAAATCTATTCTCGATTTGAGAGATAACCTCTTCCAATAGACTATGTTGAGAATTCACTTTTTCATGCTGTGAAATGGCAGCTTGTAATTCATTCCTTATATTCAAAAACCAATCTCGGTCTTCTTCTTCTTTAATTTCATAGGATTTTCTTAATTGTTCCATTTCTTCAAGTAATGTATTCACTTGTTGCTGATCTTTCTTCTTTGTCTTAAACATCGCTTTTCCCCCACATGACCTTTTAACTAAATCATAACATAATTACCTTTTTTTGTAACCTTTAGTTCGAAAGTTTCAATATCTTTTTTTACGGTAATAAATAGTCCTTATACTATGATTCAATCGAATATAGACAAATACAAAATATCAATATGTAAAGTCTCATTAAAAATAAAATAAAACTTTATACCTATTCTATAGTATCTATGAATTTAAAAAACAAGCCCCTAGGCAGGAGGCCACTGAAAATCTTATGATTTTTCAGTAAAACTAAAAATTTATAATGAAAAAGGCGACTCTATTTCATTTTTTGAAATGTAGAGACGCCTTTTTATGGATTTATGTATTCTATTTTGCTTATT
>NZ_BORE01000026.1:0-44202 GCF_018333015.1 Bacillus sp. J14TS2
CTCTTGTTTTCGGATCATTATAGCCACCCACTTTTACTTGATACTTGTATTGTAGCTAAAAAAAGATATGATTCCCATCATAAATTCGAGGAATCATATCTTTTTCGGACTTTTTCAGTGGCCTCCTCACGCTGCACGAGTCTTTTTACTACTTAAACTTTCTTGTTACCTTATATCTACTTATACATAATATTTTTTTAGGATAATCATATCATTTAAATTCAGAAACGCTTATAATATTGTTAGCGAAAACATTTAAGGGGAGGGTAGCCTATGCATCTTTTATCTTATAAAAAGCCAGGCCTAGCTTGGACTGAAGCACTGCCGCTTGGAAATGGAAGAATGGGTGCCATGCACTTTGGAGGGATTGAGGTCGATTGTTTTCAATTAAATGAAGATACTCTATGGTCAGGACCCCCAGTGAGAAAACAATATCAAGATCAATCATCGCTGCGAAAAGTAAGGGGTTACATTGAGGAGGAAAAATACGAAGCAGCGACAGATGAAACGAAAAATATGTTTGGTCCATACACGCAAGCCTATATGCCGTTGGGAGATCTCAACATTCAGTATTTTCATGGGGGAATTGCCCATTCTTACAAGCGTTCTTTAGATATTCAACATGCACTTTCAACCGTTACTTATTCAATAGGAGACATCCAATACATACGGGAGGCTTTTATTTCCCATCCACATCAAGTCCTTGCAATTCGTTTAGCTGCATCTAAGGAAAAAAGTTTGGATGTTCAAGTAGATTTTGCTAGTTTGCTAAAGACGCGTTTACAAAATGAACAAGGAAAAATCGCGATCCAAGGTGTCTGTCCCGAATATTGTGCACCCAATTATTTTCATTGGGATGATGAACCGATTGTTTACGGTGATTTCGAAAAAACGAAGGCGGTTCATTTTGAAGGAAGATTAGGTATTGTCACTCAAGATGGACAAGTGGAGAGTGCGAATGGACAAGTGCTGATCCAGAATGCATCAGAGGTAATTCTCTATCTGGCTGTTGCTACATCTTTTAAAGGGTTTGATCAATTACCTGGGAAAGATTTTGCGACATTAACAGAAAAAAATGAAGCGGTTCTCCTAGAAGCAATGAAGATGTCATATGAGCAACTAAAGAAAGAGCATATTCGAGATTATCAGCAATTATACAATCGAGTGGAATTGATGTTAGGGGATCAGAAATCAGACGATACAGTAGATACAGATCAAAGAATCGTCACACATGGACCGAATGATTTAGAAATGGCCACACTCTTGTTTCACTATGGCCGCTATTTAATGATTTCTTCCTCGCGGCAGGGAACACAACCCGCAAATTTACAAGGAATCTGGAATCATCATTTGCGAGCCCCTTGGTCATCCAATTACACGCTGAATATTAATACAGAGATGAATTATTGGCCGGCAGAAGTTACGAATCTGGCAGAATGCCATTTACCCCTTTTAAATATGGTGAAGGAATTGTCGGTAACGGGACAGACAATGGTTCAAGAACGATATGGAATGAAGGGGTGGACGGCTCATCATAACACTGATTTATGGAGACATGCTGATCCTGTTGGCGGAGAAGAGCGTCATGGCGATCCGATTTGGGCGTTTTGGCCAATGTCAGGTCCATGGCTATCCCGCCATTTATGGGAGCATTATCAGTATTCAGAAGATAAAAAGTATCTTGCTGAAGTTCTACCTGTTATAAAAAGTTCTGTTCAATTTTGCTTGGATTGGTTGATAGAAGATGAAGAGGGCTATTTGATCACATCGCCATCTACTTCTCCAGAGCATCCCTTTTATGCGGAAAATGGCAAGATGGGAACTGTTACAAAGGCAGCGACCATGGACCTGCAAATTATCTGGGATTTATTTACCAATTATGTTGAAGCTGCTTTGATTTTAAAAATAGAAGATCCATTCATTGAACAAGTTTGCCAAGCGAAGGAACGTCTTCATCCTCTCCAAGTTGGAAAGTATGGGCAGCTCCAGGAATGGTTGAGCGATTATGAAGATGTGGAACCTCATCATCGTCACGTTTCCCATTTGTATGGTGTGTTCCCGGGAAGGCAGATTACGGATGGTCCATTGCTGGATGCAGTTCGGCAATCTTTAAATAGAAGGGGAGACGCAGGAACAGGCTGGAGTTTGGGTTGGAAAATGTGTCTCTGGGCCCGATTAAAAGATGGTGAAAGAGTGCAAGCTTTGTTACAACAACTTTTCCGGATTGTTTCGGAAAATAATGAAGTATATGTGGGCGGAGGACTTTATCCTAATCTATTTGGCGCGCATCCACCATTTCAGATTGATGGCAATTTTAGCTATACAGCGGGTGTGGCAGAAATGCTTATCCAATCACATAAGGGGATTGTGGAAATACTCCCAGCACTGCCATCGACATGGATGAAAGGTTCTATCTTCGGATTGCGAATCCGTGGTGGGTTTGAAGTTTCTTTATCTTGGGATAAACTGAAAATGGTACAAATGGATGTCCTGGCAAAGAAAAAACAAACGTTTAAATTAGCATCAACGCAAGCAATTGCAGTGCGTGCAGAAGGAGAAATCATAGAAGAATTTCCATCTATAGATGGTGTTGTGTATATAGAAATGAAGGCTGGTTATAAATATCTATTATCCTATAAATAGGATAATAGATATTTACTTTGGATTAGAGCTCATAAAATGACGCTTGATTTAATGTCCATATAAAGGCAAAATGAAGAATAGAGGATTCTGTTATTCATGTGATCCAATCACTCAATTTATTTTTAGGGTAACTGGTAATCATGACAGTACCATATTTTGGATTTAGAGAATGAATACAAGTTTAGTGTATTCGCATTTTCTATAAAAAAAGATTGAGTGAGCATTTCAAGACCGTTGTGTTCACAGATTGGTGCAATAGAGAAGCTAGGGAATTATTGACCCAAGCGCGAGCGAGACAGAACCTTGAATTTTTCAATTATAAAAAGAGGTGTAAAAATGTCAAAACTAACCTATGATGAAAAGAATTTTTTACTAGATGGAAAGGAAATACGACTGTTAAGTGGAGCAATGCATTATTTTCGTACAGTTCCGGAATATTGGGAAGATCGCTTATTGAAATTAAAAGCTGCGGGTCTTAATACGGTTGAAACCTATGTTGCTTGGAATATTCATGAACCGGAAGAGGGGCAATTTAATTTTGAAGGAATCGCTGATATTGTTCGCTTTGTCGAAACTGCAGAGAAGGTTGGCTTACATGTGATTGTTAGACCTGGGCCTTATATTTGTGCAGAGTGGGAATTCGGCGGATTTCCATACTGGTTAATGACCGTTCCTGGTATTAAATTGCGTTGCTTTAACAAACCGTATCTCGAAAAAGTAGATCGTTATTTTGATGTTTTATTTGAAAAGTTGAATCCGCTATTATCTTCTAATGGTGGTCCGATTATTGCTTTACAAATTGAAAACGAATACGGAAGCTTTGGGAATGATAAGCAATATCTAGAATATATGCGAGACGGTTTGAGGCAAAGGGCTGGCGATATGTTCTTATTTACATCAGATGGTCCGACTCATAGTATGTTTTGTGGCGGTATGATTGATGAGGTATTTGAAACCGCCAACTTTGGATCACGAGGTTATGATGCTTTTCAGATTTTAAAAGAATATCAACCAAATGGGCCAGGAATGTGCATGGAATTTTGGCACGGATGGTTTGATCATTGGGGAGAGGAACATCATACAAGACCAGCTGAGAGTGTTGTAGAATCATTGGAAGAAATTCTCGATCAAAATGGCTCTGTCAATTTCTATATGGCGCATGGTGGAACAAATTTTGCATTCTATAACGGTGCTAATCATAATGAAGAAGTTTATCAGCCGACGATTACTAGCTATGATTATGATGCCCTTTTAACAGAATCTGGTGAAGTAACAGATAAGCTTTATCAGGTAAGGAAGTTATTTGAGAAATATGAGGATCTTCCAGAAATGTCATTACCAGAACCACTGCCGAAAAAAAATTATGGGACAGTGGAATTTACAGAAACTGCTGAACTACTGGGCTCACTAGAGCAAGTATCTAAACCGCAATTTAGCGCAGCTCCTCTCACGATGGAGGAATATGGACAAGGGTATGGATTTATTGTCTATGAAACAACGATTAAGGGAGCCTATGGCCAGCAAAGATTAACAGTTCAAGATGTTCATGACCGTGGGCAAGTATATTTGAATGGCGAATTTGTTGGGCTAGTGGATCGGATTAGTGGAAAATCAACATTAGAGGTAGAGATAACGGCAGAAGAGACAAAGCTGCAAATCATCGTAGAAAATATGGGCAGAATTAATTACGGTCCATTCCTTGTTGATTTTAAAGGAATTACAGAAGGAGTACGGTTAGGAAATCAATTTTTATTTGATTGGACAGTCTATCCGTTGCCATTAACTGATTTAAGTCAGCTATCCTTTTCAAATCAAGCAACGAAAGAGGAGCATCCTTATTTTCATCGTGGCACGCTGCATGTGGAAGAAGTGGCTGATACATTTATCGACGTTTCGGAATGGACAAAAGGTGTTGTATTTGTGAATGGCCATAATCTTGGACGCTATTGGGAAATTGGCCCGCAACAAACCTTATATGTGCCTGGCCCTTACCTTCGTGAAGGGGAGAATGAAATCATTCTGCTAGAATTGCATCATCATAAAAAAGAAATTACGTTAAAAGATACAGCAAATCTCGGTTAACGGGTTGAAGCAAGAGAAAGGAGTATTATACATAAAAAAGCAGGGATCGGCTTTTTATAGATTCTTGCTTTTTTCCTAACAAAGTAACCATTTAAAAGATTCCGCTAATCTCGCTGAAAATTTGCTCCTGCCTGGTTTCTCCGACATATAGTTCTGAGAGAGACCAGGTATATTTTTGTTACATCTAAGAAGAAGGTAGAGTGGAAAATATGTTGAAATTATTTAGAAACTTACAAGTCTATCAAAAAATGATGATGATTTTTGTGTTGATGTTATCCTTATTTTATTTGGTGAGTATCATCTTGACGAATTACGGAAAAAAGAATCTTGAAGAACAGTATTTGGATTCCGTTCAATCAAAAGCCAGTTTTTATGGAGATTTATTGAACAATCAAATTTATTATATTCGCACACGGCAGTTACAGCTTTTTTCCAATTCAGATGTAAAAAAATTAAGCTTTTTAGGAGATCAAGCATCTGGATATGAAGAAGTTGCCTTAATGAACGGAATAAAAGAAAACCTAAATAATTTAAATGATGCTAGTGATCTAATTGCTAATAATGGGATTGTGATGGAATCATACAGCCGTGTCCTTTCTTTCAATGATGGCTGGATGAGAGATGATGGCAGTACATGGAATCAATTGAAAAAAGAGATTGGTCAAAATAGTAATAATATTTTAACGGATTACAAGGGGAAATTTTACTTTATTGCTTTAGATAAAAGTGAAAGCATTTTGTCCTTTATCGAATTGTCTAAATCTCGATTATTAGCAGATTTGTCTCATATTATTGAAGACAAACAAGATGCCGGAATTTTTTTAGCTGACCATTCTGCGAATCACCTCTTAGTTAACCAGGAGAAGCATCAAGAACTGATCCAAGAAATTATCAAAACTGATAAAACTCATGTAAACAAGACAGATAAACAGGATGAGCAAAAAAATGAAACATTTATTGTGAAGAAGGGTCATGCTTCCTATCAAGTCACAAGCAATGAAATTAATGATTTAGGTATGACCCTATACACATATATAAATAGAAAAGAGTTGACGGAAGAGATGTCTCATTTAAGTGCTGGCTTTCTTCTATTAACCGTCGTTTTTTTAATTATCGCTATTTTATTTTCTTGGTCAATCAATCGAATGATTCACCAACCACTTAATAAATTGGTTTCTTTATTCAGAACATATCAGGAAAACAGTCAAAAGACCCCCTTAGATACAAAGCGAGAAGGGGAATTTTCTTATTTATATTCTAGTTTTAACGATATGGCGGAACGATTAGATCAATCGATTAAAGAGAACTATCAACAGAAATTAGCAGTACAAAAGTCGGAATTAAAACAATTACAATCACAAATTAATCCCCATTTTCTATATAACGGTTTCTACAGTATTTATCGTTTAAGTAAAATGGAGGATGTTAAACAAGTAGCTAATCTTTCACAAAAGCTAGCCAGTTATTATCAATTTATTACGAAAAATAGTCAGGATGAAGTGGAATTTGCTAAAGAATATAGGCATGCTTTAGATTATTGTGATATTCAAAAAATTAGATTTTCTAATCGGATTGACTTTCAAGCATCAGCATTAAATGATGACGTAAAATCGATTATGCTCCCACGATTAATTTTACAACCGATCATTGAAAATGTTTTCGAACACGCCTTTGAAAATAGTCACAAGGGGATATTACGGATAACGGTTACCTATGAACAATCAATTTTGGCAGTAACGATAGAAGATAACGGTGAATCATTAACAGATGAAAAACTACTCATTTTACAACAAAAATTACAACAGCCTGAACAAGTAGGTGAAACCACTGGAGTATACAATGTGAATACTCGCTTAAAATTAAAATATGGAAAAGAGAGTGGGTTGTTTGCTGGCAGAAGTAGTTTGGGAGGTTTAAAGATAGAAATGAGAATATGGACTAAGGGAGGATAATCATACATGTATAGACTGCTTATTGTAGATGATGAACCGATTATTGTCGATGGATTGCTTCAATTATTTTCGGAAATTGATCTCGAGCTTGAACTCTATTCCGCCTATTCAGTAACAGAAGCACTGAACTGTGCTCTAAAAGTTAAGATAGATATTGTTATCGCAGATATGAGAATGCCTGAAAAAAGCGGCTTACAATTTGTAGATGAATTGCAATTACTTTGGCCAAAATGCCGAATTATCTTTTTGTCTGGATATGATCAATTTGAATATGTGTATGATGCCGTCAAACGGAATATCGATAGTTATGTATTGAAAACAGAAGATGATGAGGTCTTAATTGCGGCAGTTCAGAAGTCTATTGAGAACATGGAACAAGAAAGGAAGATACAGACCAAGCTTGAAACAAGTGAAAAGCAAATGAAAGAGATTCTCCCACTTCTCAAAAAAGACTTTTTAGACTCTCTTTTAAACACAAACAAGCTAGATTATGCAGTACATAGCTTTTCAATCGTTGAAAATTCATTGGAGATTCAATTAGATGAACAATGGTTCATTATAGCAGGACAAATCACAGATGATCTGTCCGCAGATTTTCAAAACTTACTCCTTCTCAATGAACAGATGAAAAGAGAACTTCATCCTGATGTAAAGCTGGAGTTTTTTATGTATAAACGCGACTTAGCCATTTGGTTTCTACAGCCTCAAAAAAAGCAGGGAATATTCTATGAAAATGACAAGGTAAAGTGGAAAGCATTAAAAGAGTATAGCAAACGATTTTTAGAGAGTACACAAGAAAATTATATGCCGAAAAAAAATATAAAAGCGAATTTTGTTATAGGGAAAAGACCGGTTGACCTCCAAATAATTACAGAGGATTTTCAGCAGATTTGTGATTATTGTCAATTTATTTCTTCTTTCTCTGAAGAGATGATCATTGTTGATCAAGGGAAAGTAGATCCATTCTCCTTTTTAGGGAACGAAATACATGAGCCTCAGCTATGGAAGAAGAAATTAATCGTTTTAGAAAGCGCAATATCAGAAGGGGAAGAGCAAAAGGCAATCAATATAATAGAGGGATTATTTGATCAGATGCTGCATAACAAATATTCCAATATAGATATTACAGATTTCCTTCTATCTATCTCTCAATTGATTCTGGAATTTTTGCGTAATAATGATTTATATCAACATATTATCGAACAAAATGAAGAGGATGTACAAAAAAAATTACAACAGCTTCCTGTTCTATTTGATTCGAAGGAAACAGTTCTCCACTTAGTGAAAGCGATCTGTCAATATCAAGCAATAGCAAGGGAAGCAGGGAAGAATAAAGTAATCTTGACCGTCAATCAATACATCCAAGAGCATATCGCTGGAGATCTTTCTCTTACAGCCATTGCTGATTTTATTCATTTTAATCCATCTTATTTATCACGTTTTTATAAAGAAGTAACAGGACGAAATTTGTCTGATGTGATTAATGGAGTAAGAATGAAAAAAGCCAAATATTATTTAAGTGAAACGCAAATGGCCATACATGAAATTGCGCAACAATTAGGGTTTAATTCCCCATCCTACTTCACCCTCTATTTCAAAAAAAATACCTTACAATCTCCACAAGAATACAGGGATAAAAACAAAGAGGTAAAGAGAGTATAACAAAGTAAAAATTTTATAATTGTAAACGTTTCACCTATAAATCTACAATAAATGTAAGGGATTACTTAAATAAGAAAATGGGGGTTAAACAGATGAAGAGGAAAAATGCGCTGTTATTTGTGGTTATGCTTTTAATCGTAAGTACCGTATTAATGGCATGTCAATCAAAAGAGACAGGAGAAACGAGCAAGTCGAATGAAGTTGCTGGGGATAAAGATCCACTTGGAAAATACGAGAATACTGTGACAGTCCGAGAGGTAGCTGGTTATGGAAATCCAGAAGACTCTAAAACAAAGAAGGGCGTTACTCCCCAAACAAACGCCTATGTTTCCAAATTAAAAGAAATGCTTAATATCGAATTAAAATACGATTGGGAAGTACCTAATGAGCAATTTGAACAGAAATTTTCATTAGCGATTGCTTCTGGTGATTTTCCTGATATTATGCAGATTGATATGAATCAGTTTGAAAAGTTTAAGCAGCAAGGCATCTTAGCAGATTTAACAGACGCTTATAATGATTACGCTTCAGATGAATTACGGTCTTTCATGGACTTTGATGGAGGAAAAACCCTCGATTTATTTACAGAAGATGGGAAAATCCTAGGAATTCCAAGCTATGAAGACCCCTATATGTCTGCTCAATTTCTATGGGTCCGTAAAGATTGGCTCGATAATTTGAACTTGGATGTACCTGAAAGTCTAGAGGATTTGGAAGAAGTTGCACAGGCTTTTGTTGATCAGGATCCAGATGGGAATGGAACAGATGATACGTATGGTATCGCTTTAAATAAAGAATTAATTTCATGGGGATATGATGCTAGAGGACTATTCTATACGATGGGTGCTTATCCAAAGGCTTGGGTTAAAGATGGAGACGGAAAGCTGATTCCAGGTGAAATACAGCCTGAGACAAAAGAGGCTTTGTCGTTAATGAATAATTGGTATTCATCAGGCATTATTGACAAAGAGTTTGCTTTTAAAGATATGGACAAAGTCATTGAAGACTTTGCTGCAGGAAAAGTGGGCATTTCTTTTGGTGAATGGTGGTACCCAAGTGTCGTATTTAATGTTTCCAAAGAAGAAGACCCGAATGCAGATTGGATTCCATTAGAACTTCCAACCTATAAAGGGGAAGAATCCAAAACTTTAGTTCCTGCTTCAAGATTAAATAATGTCGTTGTGGTAAACAAAGACTTTGAACATCCAGAAGCAGCTATCAAAATGATTAATTTTTACCAAGAGTTGGAAAAACCAGAATATGATGAGGAAGTAAAACCGGAAAATGGCTATGTGTATAACTGGTTCCAGCCGCGAATATACAAACCAGATGATTTTCAAACAGCCTTTGAAGAGGTGAATGAAGCTCTTGATCAAGAGGCAGACAAGGTAGACTCTACTAATTCCACGACCTTAAGTGTTTTTGATGCGAGCAAAAAATACCTTGATGGTGACGAGTCTATGTGGGGAATCTATTATAGTCGAGCCGCAAAAGATGGTGGCTGGGCAACTGTCGAGAAAATTAGAGAAAAAGGCAATGTAGTCTACGATGAATTCAGTGGTGGAACAACAAAAACGATGGTCTCAAAAGGGAGTTCATTAGGGAAGATGACAGATGAGACCTTTACAAAAATCATTATGGGCTCAGAATCAATTGATAAATTTGATCAGTATGTGAAAGATTGGAAAAAATTAGGTGGAGATACCATAACAGGCGAAGTGAACGAATGGTATGAAGAAAATCAATAATACAGGAAGGGGGCTTCCCCTTTCTGCATTATTGATTGCTACTTCAAAGAAATGAGGGATTAGGTTGAAACAGAGCTCTTCTTTTAAAAATAACTTTAAAAAAGAATTACCGATGCATATCATGCTCATTCCGGCTGTCGTTCTATGTTTGATCTATGCCTATGGCCCCATGTTCGGGATTATTATGGCATTTCAGGACTTCCAACCCTATTTGGGATTTTTTAAATCTCCATGGGTGGGCTGGGAAAATTTTGAATATATTTTTCATTTACCTGATTTTGGACAAATCTTTTATAATACGTTATTTATTGCAATCTCAAAGGTTATTTTAGGACTCTTAGTTCCATTAATTCTAGCATTATTGTTGAATGAAGTTAGAAAAGTATTATTCTCACGGATTATTCAAACAAGTGTCTTCCTGCCCTATTTCTTGTCATGGGCCGTTTTGGGAGGCGTTATCTTCGAAATCTTTTCCTTGAATGGACCTGTCAATGCTTTATTAGAGTTCTTCCACATCGACCCGATTATGTTTATGGGAAGCAATGGTTGGTTCCGCTCCATTATTATCGGCTCCGATGTGTGGAAGGGAATGGGCTATAATATGATCATCTTTTTGGCTGCCATCGTTGGAATCAATCAGAGCTTATATGAAGCGGCAGAAGTTGACGGCGCTACTAGATGGAAGCAAATGTGGCATATTACGCTCCCAGGCATATTACCCATCGTGATTTTACTAGCGACATTAAGTATTGGGAATATTTTAAATGCTGGATTTGATCAAATTTTAATTTTGTATAATCCAACGGTGTATGAAGGGGCAGATGTTATTGATACATTTGTGTATCGCTTAGGATTGTTTGATCAGCAATATGCACCTGCGGCAGCGGTTGGCTTGTTTAAGTCGGTGATTTCCCTAGGCTTAGTCGGATTTTCATATTATTTAGCCTATCGATTTACGAATTACCGCATTTTTTAAAATAGATTGGGGTGGTTGTATGTTTTATAAAGAATCATTGGGTCAAAGAACGTTTAATATTTTTAATATGATCTTCTTAACTTTGGTTACGTTATTAGGCATTTTGCCTTTTGTTCATTTACTAGCTGTTTCTTTAAGTTCTAATAGTGCGGCAGTTGCTGGTAAAGTGTTTTTTCTTCCTGTAGAATTCACTACAGTATCCTATCAATATTTAGCGGAAAACTCGGCGTTTTTCCTTGCACTATGGGTAACGGTAAAAAGGGTTGTAATTGGGACTATTATTAACATGCTATTAGTTGTGATGACAGCTTACCCACTTTCTAGAAGCAATAAAAATTTTCGAGCAAGAACTTTATATGTATGGTTCTTTGTTATCACCATGTTTTTCGGTGGTGGGTTAATTCCTACCTATATGGTTGTAAAGGAAACTGGCATTCTAGATAGTATTTGGGCTTTGATTTTACCTGGCGCCTTAAACGTTTTTTATATGGTGATGCTGCTAAATTTCTTTCGGAATATTCCTAAAGATCTTGAAGAGGCTGCGGTTGTAGATGGTGCCGGCCATTGGACGTTATTATTTAAAATATTTTTGCCTATTTCCTTACCTTCTTTGGCGACAATCTTATTGTTTACGATTGTAGGGCATTGGAATTCTTGGTTCGATGGTATTCTCTATATGAATCGGCCAGACAACTATCCGCTACAATCGTATCTTTCAACACTAATTACATCACTTAATGTTCAAGCCATTTCGGTAGAAGACTTGAGCAAGTTACAAGAAATGGGTTCAAAGACATTAAGGACAGCGCAAATATTTATGGGGATTCTCCCTGTTCTATTAGTGTATCCCTTCTTGCAAGGTTTTTTTATTAAAGGAATTACAATTGGTAGTGTAAAAGAATAGACTGAAGGAGACGAAACACAGCTAATTTTATTAGCCTTGTAACCAGAAGAGAGGTATGTGTAGATGACTCAGTTAACATTGAAACTGTTGAAAGATGAGTATTGGTGGGGAGGGGCAGTATCAGACGGTATTTCAATGCCCTATGGGAAAGAGAGGTTCAAACGAAATTTAAATCCTTTGGCTTCTCCTAATCAAGCGAATCCTGTTTTGATTTCAAACAAAGGAAGGTATGTATGGTCAGAGAAGCCATTTGATTTTGAATGGATCGATGATTGTTTGCATATTGATAATGCTGTTGGAGAAATCAAATGGGAAGAAGGACATCGTGATTTACGAGAAGCTTATAAAGCAGTGCAAGAAAAATTTTTCCCACCTACTGGTGAGTACCCTGATTTAGCTTTGTTTTCTACTCCACAGTATAATACATGGATTGAGCTCATGTATGATCAAGAAGAGCAGAAAATATTGCAATACGCTGAGCAAATTATGGCCAATGATATGCCTGCTGGGGTTTTTATGATTGATGATAATTGGCAAGAGGATTATGGTGTTTGGCGTTTTCATCCCGAACGCTTTCAAAATCCTAAAGCCATGGTTCAAAAACTTCACGATCTCGGTTTTAAGGTCATGCTATGGACGTGTCCATTCGTCAGTCCTGATAGTGCGACTTATCGGGAACTAAGAGCAAAAGATTTGCTTGTGAAAAACCATGATGGTTCACCGGCGATCCGCGAGTGGTGGAATGGCTATAGTGCGATTTTGGATCTGACGAATAAGCAAGCGTTTGCTTGGTATCAAAAACAATTAGACATTTTAATCGAAGAATACAAAATTGATGGCTTTAAATTTGATGCTGGTGACCCTATTTATTATCGGAATGATGATCAATGTGCTAGGTCCATTCATGCAAACGAGCAGGCGGAATGGTTTGCAAGGTTAGGACGAAAGTATTCATTAAATGAATTTCGTGCTTGCTGGAAAATGGCGGGAGAGCCGGTTGGACAAAGATTATGTGATAAATTACATAGCTGGGATCAAGCTGGGTTAGGATCCTTGATTCCAAATGGAATCGCCCAAGGTTTAATGGGATACGCATTTACTTGTCCTGATATGATTGGGGGAGGAGAATACCAAAATTTCCTGCGAAATGCGAAAAATTTGGATCAAGAATTAGTCGTACGTTATGCCCAATGTTCTGCCTTGTTTCCAATGATGCAATTCTCAGCCGCACCTTGGCGGTTTTTAACGGAAGAAAATAACCAATATTGTTATGAAGCTGCTCAATTGCATGTGAAGTTTGGCGAAGAAATTATAGCACTAGTAAAGCATGCCAGCAAAACAGGAGAACCGATCATAAGGCATATGGAGTATGTCTTTCCGAACCAAGGATTTGCCGAGGTTAAGGATCAATTTATGCTTGGGGAGAATGTACTTGTTGCTCCAGTAGTAGAAAAAGGTAAGCGTGAGAAGGTAATTCAATTTCCAGAAGGAACATGGCATGGGGATGATGAAAGCATCGTAGTAGGCCCATGTACAACGACTGTTCGTGCCCCGTTATCTAGATTGCCTTGGTATAGAAAAAAATAAAATATTGTTCTTTAGAAGTCTATTAAGAGCTCGATTAGTTAGGGAGAAATGAGAGGATGTAATATGAATAAAATCGAAATTGTAGACCGTGATCAGAATATGCCTCCGTTGCTCAAACTAAAGATCCCTCATTCTGGGTATACGCGACGGAGATTTAGAGTGAGGACTGGGATTAGCGAGGGCAGAATGCACAATTTACATGATGTAACTTGGTCGATTAGCCCCTCGGTATCTGGTCTATCTATTGATCAAGAAGGATTGCTTGTTATTCAGCCAAAAGCAAATCCAGCAACAATCGAAGTGATGGCCAGTTCTATAGATGATCCCGAGTTCGTAGCGAAGCAAATGGTGGAAATCGAAAAAACCGCTGGGAAAGATATACCGCCAAATCCACTGGAAAAACCAGGTTGGCAGCTTTATCGTCATGATGAATTTGATAAGGAATATTTAGATCGTTCAATATGGGCAGACCAATATTTAAGAAATTGGTCTGATGATATAAAATCGAAAACAAATTATAAGTTGGAGGATGGGGCAATTGTCGTAAGGGCTGATATTGATTCTGCACCATGGAGCCCGTATGATAGAGCAGAAAATTCAAGTATTACTTCATTTGAGAAGACATATCTTCATAGATTTGGTCATAATAAGTATG
This sequence comes from Bacillus sp. J14TS2, assembly GCF_018333015.1. Classification (NCBI taxonomy): domain Bacteria; kingdom Bacillati; phylum Bacillota; class Bacilli; order Caryophanales; family Bacillaceae; genus Bacillus; species Bacillus sp. J14TS2. Next base: position 14,210 of record NZ_BORE01000026.1, read on the forward strand.
AAGATAGTAGAATCATACCGGAGTTTGATGGCTTTGCCACCAAATATGGCTATTTTGAAATCCGCGCAAAATTGCCAAACACAGGGGATGGAAGTCATGTAGCGTGGTGGATGATTGGAGTACAAGATGATCAAAATCTATACGCAGAAATAACGGATCCAACCATCGCAGATAAACGAACATCGAATGAAACGGGTGAAGTCGATATTATCGAAATCGGATTGGATCAATTATCATCTTGGCGTCCAGTCATGCATCCGAACAACAGTACAAGCCTTGAGTATTTACATGTGTCGGAAACCTGGCTTGATTTTGACCCAGGGAACGAGTTTCATATTTACGGTTTTGAATGGGATGAAAACGGTACAAAGTATTATGTGGATAATCAACTTGTACAAACAACGGACCGAACATTCGATTACCGGATGATGACTTTTTTAGGCTTATACCCTCAAGGTGGAATGGGCAAAGCGAACCGGATTTTTCCAAAAGAGTTTATTATTGATTATTTTCGAGTGTATAAGAAAGATGAGCCTTTGAGAGCAAATGATATTCGCTTTGAGAAAGAGGGACTACGATACTGTATTAAACGACCAGAAGGACAGGAATTTGTTTCATTTAAATTGCAAGCAACTGTTCTCGATCAATTTGATGAACCTTATGCGGATAATTCTCTTGTATGGCAATTTTCCGAAACGATCTCGGGAGATTGTGCAAAGAATATTAGCGGGGCAAGGATGGATACTAAAACCGGAGAGATTGTCCTCACGCAAAATATTTCTGAGAACGCTGATTTATTTGTAACAGCCAAAGTAAAATCGAATCCAAAGGTGAAAAAGACATTTCACATCAAGGTGTCAACTGAAGCTTCACAGCCATTGCAAATACAAATCGTTCCCCAGCAAAAAGTAGTGGAGATAAACATTCCGGAGCACGAGAAAATTCAAAATCAAACATTCCACGCTCACTTATTGGATCAGTATGGGGACAAAGTAGGGGGCGAACCGATTGAATGGGCCATTGCGGAAGGAACCACACTGAAAGATATTACAAGGATTAGCGGAATCACCATTTCTAAGAATGGCGTATTACAAGTAACAGAAGACGCACAAAGGGGAAGTTACTTTTTTGTAATCGCGCTCACCTGTATACAAGCCAAGGAACCTGATAGACATTCTCTCGACAGTACAATTTATACTCATCAATTGGTAAAATTAGTATAATCGTAGAGAAAGTAGTAAGAGGAGGGAATGAAAAAATGGCGAATAAGATTGAGAGAGTCGTGATTATTGGCTTAGACGGTGCTGGAAACTTTATTAAAGAGACAGAAACACCGAATATTGATGGTTTGTTAGAAAAAGGAGTGCTTACCTATTCTGCTCAAGCAAATTCACCAACAATTAGTGCAGAATGTTGGGGTTCTTTATTACATGGTGTGTCACCAGATGTACATGGATTGAATAATGATATTGTTGCCACGAAAACATACCCAGAAGATTCCGATTATCCGTCTATTTTTAAAATCATCAAACAAGCAGACCCTGCTAGTAAATTAGCAGCCTTTAGCGCGTGGGAGCCGATCAATCATGGCATTATTGAACAATCCTCTCAAGATCATTCCGTCTCTCAACCTGACGCAGAATTGGCGGATTCTATAGCAACATATATTTTGGAAAACAAAGATGGAAACTTAATTTATGTTCAGTTAGACGGCCCAGATGCAGCGGGACATCAATATGGATATGGGACAAAGTCATATCTTAAAAGTATTACAGAAGCAGATAAACATGTAGGAACGATCCTTAATGCTTTACAAAAAGCCAATTTAGTAGATAGTAGTTTGGTGATTGTAACGGCCGATCACGGAGGTGGAGGAGATGATCCTTATTCACATGGAAGTGATCATCCCCAAGACAAAACGGTTTTCTGGGGCTGCCATGGCCCAGGAATCAATACAGAAATAGAATTAAAAACAGGTTTTCCAATTATGAATACGGCTGCCATTGTCCTCTATGCACTAGGAATAGAGCCACCTAAGTCATTTGAAGCTGAGGTACCAGAGGGACTGTTTTTAAAAGATAAGAAAGTGTAAAGTTTTTCTTAAGATATGCCTGATTGGGTTATTTACCCGATCAGGTTATTTTAGTCTATACTATACTTGCTTCCTAAAGGTAGCCATTGTGTCAGAATGTAACCATCTCGCGCCTATTTAAATACAATGATAGCTGTATCGTTATAAAAATGATTTGCTGTCATTAAAAATATTCATTCTGTTGGAATGTATTGCTTCATAAGGTAAAATAGAGTAAGAGCTTTTAAGAAGATGTTCAAAAAGTCCGGAAAAAAATGACACTGCTAGATAGATGATTTTCGACTAAGTACCGACATGTCCTAGGCCTGACGTCGAAGTCACCACATACGCACAAGTCCGCTCCTTGGAAAAGAAAACATCTTTTCCTTCGTGCGATGTAGATTTGTAGAAACCTTCCTTGTGCTCGAGACTTCGACGTAGAGGATGTACTAGTGTCGGATGTTTGCGATTAACGTCAGCGCTTTTATCCGACTTGGTCATTTTTAACCTCCTTTTTGAACACGCACTCTAAGAAAGGGATGAAAAGCATGAAGGTGACACTTTTTGTCACATGTCTTGTGGATATGTTTAACAGCAATGTAGGAAAAGCGACGGTTGAACTACTTGAGCATTTAGGTTGTGAAGTGGAGTTTCCGGAGTCGCAGGTTTGCTGTGGACAGCCAGCATATAATAGCGGGTATGTGAAGGAATCGAAAGAAGCGATGAAAAAAATGATTGCTGCCTTTTCAGATGCTGAATATGTTGTTTGTCCTTCTGGATCCTGTGCGTATATGTTTCATGAATACCAAAATCTTTTTAAAGATGATCCAAAGTGGGGGCCAAAAGCAAAGGAATTGGCAGGTAAAACCTATGAATTAACACAATTTATCGTCGATGTTTTAAAAATAGAGGATGTAGGAGCAACATTTGATGGGAAAGTGACCCTCCATACATCATGTCATATGACGAGATTGCTTGGGGTCAGGGAGGCTCCTATGAAACTACTAAATCATGTGAAAGGCCTTCAGTTTACAGAACTACCAGGAAAACATAATTGCTGCGGATTTGGCGGAACTTTTTCTGTCAAGATGACAACGATTTCAGAGCAAATGGTCGATGAGAAGGTACAGCATGTCGAGGAAACGGAAGCTGATGTGTTGATTGGGGCTGATTGCGGCTGCTTAATGAATATCGGTGGTCGGATTGATAGAAAAGAGAAACCGATAAAGGTTCTGCATATTGCCGAAATTTTAAACAGCAGGCAAGGAGCGTGAGAATCGATGCCAATGAAAATAGGAACAGAGGACTTTACCCAACGCATTGATAAGGGTATTCATGATTCATTCATGAGAAATGCTGTATCTGGAGCCCAAGAAAGATTGCGCACAAGAAGATTGGATGCGGCGGAAGAATTGGGGAACTGGGAAGACTGGCGGTCACATGGAGAAGAGATACGCCAGCATGTCTTAGAGAACCTCGATTATTATTTATATCAATTAAGCGAAAAGGTTTCCGAAAGGGGTGGTCATGTTTATTTTGCACAAACCCCAGAGGAAGCAAATCAATATATAAAAGAAGTAGCACAAAAGAAAAACGCTCGAAAAATCGTTAAGTCAAAATCAATGGTAACAGAAGAAATTAATATGAATGCTTGCCTTGAAGAGGCGGGTTGTGAAGTAATTGAAACTGATCTTGGAGAATATATCCTACAAGTGGATGATCATGATCCGCCATCCCATATTGTGGCACCAGCGTTACATAAAAACAAGGAGCAAATTCGCGATGTATTCACAGAAAAGCTCCATTACCAAAATACTGAAAAACCAGAGGAATTGGCCACGCATGCACGTGAAATGCTGCGACATGAATATATGACGGCTGATATTGGCATCACTGGCTGCAACTTCGCGGTGGCGGAGACCGGGTCCATCTGTCTTGTGACGAATGAAGGGAATGCCGATCTTGTAGCAGCGTTACCGAAAACACAAATTACAGTCATGGGTATGGAAAGATTGGTTCCTTCTTTTGAAGAATTGGAAGTATTGGTGAGCTTATTAACCAGAAGTGCTGTTGGCCAAAAATTAACAAGCTATATTACAACATTAACAGGTACGAAGGATGAGGGAGATGTTGATGGGCCAGATGAATTTCATCTCGTTATCGTTGATAATGGTCGTTCCGATATTTTAGGAGGAGAATTCCAGTCGATTCTTCAATGTATACGTTGTGCTGCCTGTGTCAATGTTTGTCCTGTCTATCGTCATGTTGGTGGGCATTCCTATGGATCTATCTATTCAGGTCCCGTTGGAGCAGTATTGTCACCTTTACTAGGTGGATATGATGACTACAAGGAACTTCCGTATGCCTCTACTTTATGTGGAGCTTGTACAGAAGCTTGCCCAGTCAAAATCCCGCTCCATGACTTATTGCACAAACATCGGCAGGTGATTGTAGAAAATGAAGGTAGAGCTCCAGTCTCTGAAAAATTATTGATGAAGGCTTTTGGTCTAGGTGCGGCTTCTCCAACTTTATACAAAATGGGATCGAAAATGGCTCCAACAGCTCTAAATCCTCTTACCAAAGATGGGAAAATCTCAAAAGGTGTTGGACCTTTAAAAGCTTGGACAGAAATCCGTGATTTTCCTGCTCCAGGTAAACATCGATTTAGAGATTGGTTTAAAGAGCATAAAAAGGGAGGAGATCGATCATGAGTGGAACCATTCAAAATCGGGATCACTTTCTGCAAAAGATTGCGAAGCAGCTTGGACATGAGGCAGTGCTTGATAAACCAGAAGTGCCAAAATGGAAGTATCAACCTCAAGCGGCTGTGCTCCAAGGAAAAAGCGCAGATGAGTTAGTCGAAGTTTTAAAAGACCAATGTCTCCATATCCATACAGATTTTATCAAAACCACACAGGCGGATTTGGAAGAAACCTTAAAACGGCTTGTAGAGGAGTATGGGGGTGGGCCGATCATTACTTGGAAAGACTCTCGTTTTGCAGCATACGGCTTATCCTCATTACTAAAAGAAAAATGGCCCCAAAAAAAGATTGAGGTTCATGAATGGGATTACCTAAAAGGAAGAGCGAATATCGATATTGCGGAGGCTTGCAATATTGGAATTACAATTAGTGATATAACGCTTGCTGAATCGGGCACAGTTGTGCAGTTTAGTCATAAAGATCGTGGCAGATCAGTTAGCTTTTTGCCGCTAAAATCAATTATGATTGTTCCAAAAAGCTCAATAGTTCCGCGGATGACACAGGCGGCACAAATGATAAGAGAAAAAACGAAAAATGGAGAAAATCTAGCCTCCTGTATAAATTTTATAACAGGTCCAAGTAATTCTGCTGATATTGAAATGGATTTAGTAGTGGGTGTTCACGGTCCTGTAAAAGCCGCTTATATCGTTGTTGATGATATATGATGGTGAAGTAAAAGCTAGATAGAGGTGTTAGCGCCTGTTAGACTTCTTTGTGTTTTGTAGTTTTGAAGCAGGGGTTTTACGGACGCTTGCACCAGATAAAAATAAGATCGTAAATATTGAATAAAACATTGAAACCGCCTATCGTGTATGCTATTCTAGACTTAATAAAGTTGTTGGAGAAAGGGAAAGAGTGGGGATAACATTGGTAAGAACAGGCGATGCCAAGTTAATACGAGAATTAAATACATCAATTATTCTGGATATCATTCGGAAACAAGGTCCCATCTCCCGTGCAGAAATCTCCAAAGTCGTTAAGATTAGTCCAACGACGGTGGCTTCTTGTATTAATGCTTTAATGAAAGATTCGCTTGTCATGGAAAGTGGAACAGGGGTTTCGAGTGGTGGGAGAAAACCCATTCTTGTCCAATTAAATCCAAATGACCGCTTTCTTATTGGCGTGGCAGTGAATGCATCAAAAATTACGATTGCAGCATTCAATTTATATGCTAATGTTCAAAAAAAGATCAGCCATTCATTACTAAACGAGACCTATTCAGATATTAGTGACTTTATGATTAACCTTCTTCAAGAATTTTTAGAAGACTTTGATCAAAAAGAGGATTGTTTAGGGATATCGATTACCTTTCAAGGAATTGTAGATGCTGATAAAGGGGTTGTTGTGTATAATCCTAAATTAAACATGTTAAACGTTTCATTGAAAGACAAAATTGAAGATGCTTTACATATCCCGACCTACATAGATAACGATACAAATGGAAGCCTTTTAGCAGAAAAAGGGTATGGTCATTATCAACAGGCTAAAAATCTAATTTATGTGACGATTGGTGATGGGGTTGGGGCAAGTATTCTGGTCAATGATGCGATTTATCGAGGACATCTTGGTGGTGCTGGAGAATTTGGGCATACAACAATCAATTTTAATGGGCCGGTCTGTGAATGTGGAAATATTGGCTGCTTGGAAAACTATGTAAGTTGGCAAACGATTCACTCTCGAATTGAAGAGGAGCTTGGGCATGGAAGAAAATCGATCATGTCGGAGTGGCTAACAGAGAATGAGCAACTCACGATCGAAAAATTTCAACAAGCTGTTTTACAAGAAGATCCATTGGCACTATCGATATTGGATGATGTGGCTTTCTACCTTGGAATAGGACTTGTAAGCATCATCAACTTATTTAATCCGGAAAAAATCATCGTAGGTGGGGAACTGGCTAACGATAGCCCTTATTTTATTCAAAGATTAAATGAATTCGTTTTAAGCCATTCGTTGGAAACGCATACGAAGGAATTTGCAATCTTGCCAAGTTCTTTTGGCGATGATTCAGAGGTGATTGGAGCAGTATCCATTTTATTGGATGATTTATTCCATTCTACTATTCGTTAGATATTCTGTTCTAAAGAAAATAATGGCAATGCCAATATGGATGGATAAAGAATGCTCCCAATTCATGTGAGATAAAAAGGGATTTAAGTAATGCTATTTTCATATAAAGCAGGTAAAGAAAGAGAAATGATCAAAAAGAACCATGGTGAGGTGGTATGATTGATGAAAATTGCGGTAGTTGGTATAGGGAAGCTGGGACAAAGGCATTTAGACAAATGGAAAGAAATAGCAGATGTTGAAGTGGTTGGAATTGTTGCTAGAAATCAAGAGAAACTCCAAGTAATTGCTGAAAAATATGATGCGAAGCCATTTACTAGTCTGGAAGAGTTGCTGAATCAAGCAAATGTAGATGTTGTTGATGTGTGTACACCGACCGCTACACACGGTGAATTTGTTAAACAGGCGGCACAGGCAAAGAAACATGTAATCTGTGAAAAGCCATTGGCGTTAACGAGCAAAGAAGCGAATGCTATGATTCAAGCATGTGAAGAAAATCAAGTTCACTTACTAGTAGGTCACACACTTCGTTTCTTCCCGGAATATGCGAATGCTAGAGAGCAAGTAAAAAATGGAAAAATTGGACAACCGGGTGTTATTCGCCTGACAAGAGGCGTACCTTTTCCTTCAGGAAGAGAATGGTATGCAGATGAGGAACAAAGTGGGGGCTTATTCTTAGATTTAGGTTCACACGAATTTGATTGGTTGCAGTGGACATTTGGTGATGTCACAAGAGTGATGGCCAAACATATAAAACGTGAACAACTGGAGTATGGGTTTGTTACAGTGAGGATGACAGATGGAACGATTGCCTATGTAGAGCTATCATGGGCAGAAACTCAATTCCAGGCAACCTATGAATTAGCAGGTGATAAAGGGATGCTTACATACGATCACAATGCAACCGTTCCAGTTTCCTTAGATCTGCGCGCATCAGAACCTTCTGTACAATTGCCTAAAAGCTTGATGCATAAGGATCCTTATCAACGTCAATTTGAGCATTTTAAGGATTGTATTACTGGGAAAGCTGAACCAATCGTGACGGCGGTAGATGCAGCGAAAGCCATTGAACTAGCGGAAGCTGCTGTTCAATCTAGTGCAACAGGTCAACCTGTTACTTTAGTGGAAGGGGGACGTTAACATGAAAATTGGGATTATAAGTTTCGCTCATATGCATGCCGGAAGCTACGCCAATTATATTATTAAGCATCCTGAGGCAGAATTGGCTTGTATTTGGGATAAGGACGAAGCGCGCGGAAAAAAAATGAGCGAAAAATTCGATTGTAATTATTACTCTAACTTGGATGACTTTTTAGGAACAGATATTGATGCAGTTGTCATTTGTTCAGAGAATGCCAATCATAAAGAACACGTGATCAAAGCGGCAAACGCGAAAAAGCATATTCTTTGTGAAAAACCAATTGCCACCGAGGTGGAAGATGCAAAAGCAATGATTGCAGCTTGTGAAGAAGCCGACGTCATTTTTGAAATTGCGTATCCAGTCCGTTTTGCACCAGGCTTTAAGCAGGCAAAAGAAGTCATTCAACAGGGGGCCATTGGAGAGGTAGTTGCCATTACAGGCATGAACCATGGAAAAATGCCTGGTGGATGGTTTATTGAAAAAGAACTGTCAGGGGGTGGGGCTGCAACCGACCATATCGTTCATATTATGGATATCATTCGCTGGATGATGGGAGAAGAAGTAAAAAGTATTTATGCGGAAATGGACACTCGCTTCCATGATATTGATGTAGAAGATTGTGGACTCGTCAGTATAGAGCTGGAGTCAGGAGTCATCGTGTCCATTGACCATAGTTGGTCAAGGCCACAAACATTCCCAACATGGGGAGATGCGATTATTAAATTTGTAGGAACAAAAGGTAATCTTGAAGTCGACGCCTTTAAGCAGTTTGCTCTGTATTATAATGACGAAGCGAGCGCTATTACTCAACTCCCATATGCAGAAGATATGGATGATGGATTGGTCAATGACTTTATCGCAAGTGTGAAAGAAGGAAGAGCACCGTTCATTACTGGGGTAGATGGATTGCGTACATTAGAAGTAGTCAAAGCGGCTTATCAATCAAAGGAAAAAGGCGAAACAGTTTTAGTTAAAAGATAATAGTCTAAGCATAAGATAAAGCGGCATATATTTAATAGAATCGATCCTTCTATTTGCTGGATCTGATCAAGAAGAGGTGTTTTCAATGAAAATTGGATTAAGTTCATACAGCTTATTTCAAGCAATGAATGCTGGAGAAATGACCATTCTAGAAGCCATTCAATGGGTTGCAGATCAAGGTGGCGAGCATATTGAAATTGTTCCCATGGGGGATTTAGACTTACTAAGCAAGCCTGAACTCATTGAACAAATCAAAGACAAAGCAAATGACGTAGGAATTGAAATATCACATTATCTGATCGGGGCGAATTTCATCACGGAAAGTCGTGAAGAGTTTGAAGCAGAAGTCGCTAGAGTGAAGCAGCATGTGGATATTGCTAATCAATTAGGCGTGAAGCTAATGCGTCATGATGTTGCTTGGCGTTCTGGAGAAGACGCGACAATTGCACAACTTGAAAAAGATTTACCAATCTTAGTGGAAGCATGTCAGGAAATTGCGGATTATGCGAAACCATTTGGAATTATTACGAGTATTGAAAATCATGGACTTTACGTGCAAGGAAGTGACCGTGTTCAACGTCTAATTACAGCAGTCAATCGTGATAATTTTAAAACAACGGTCGATGTTGGAAACTTTATGTGTGTAGATGAAAATTCTGTAGCAGCTGTGAAGAAGAATCTGCCATATGCTTCATTTGTTCACTTTAAAGATTTTTATTGGCGTCCGTCCTATCAGGCCCCTGGGGAAGGCTGGTTTCAAACCTCGAATGGCAATTATTTAAGAGGAGCCATTGTTGGACACGGCGATATTGATATGCGAGAAGTAGCTAAGGTTATTAAAGAATCTGGCTATGATGGTTATATTTCTGTTGAATTTGAAGGAATGGAAGATTGCAAAAAAGGTTCGAAAATCGGCATGGACAATGTTCGACGGTTTTTAGAAGAGGCATAGGAGGAGAAAAATAATGAGTAAAATGAAAATTGGTGTAATTGGTGCGGGGTCTATTTCTGAAGCCCATTTAAATGCATATGCTAACAATGATAAGGTAGAGTTGTTTGCAATTTGTGACTTGAATGAAGAAAGAGCAAAAGCAAAAGCAGAGAAATATGGAGCAAGTAAAACATATGTCGATTATCATGATCTGATGAATGATCAAGAGATTGAAGCAGTTAGCATTTGTACATGGAACAATTCCCATGCCGACATTGCAATCGCAGCACTTAATAGTGGGAAAAATGTGATGGTTGAAAAGCCAATGACCACAAGCATGGAAAAAGCTCAGGAAATGGCAGAAACAGTGAAGAAGACAGGGAAAAAGTTACAAGTTGGCTTTGTACGCCGTTATGCTGGTAACACACAAGTTTTGAAAAATTTTATTGACGAAGATGATCTTGGTGAAATTTACTATGCGAAAGCGACATGTATTCGTCGACTTGGAAATCCAGGTGGATGGTTCTCAGATGTCGAACGATCTGGCGGCGGGCCTCTAATTGATATTGGTGTCCACGTGATCGACGTTCTTTGGTACTTAATGGGTTGTCCAAAAGTAAAATCGATTTCTGGAAATACCTATAATAAATTAGGGAATAGAAAGAATATCAAAAATCTATCTTTCTATAAAGCAGCTGATTACGATCCAAACAAAAACACAGTAGAAGATATGGCCAATGCATTAATTCGCTTTGAAAATGGTGCTTCTTTGCTTGTTGATGTCAGCTTTACCTTACATGCAAAGCAAGATGAAATCTCCGTTAAATTATATGGTACAAAAGGTGGCGCGGAAGTAGAACCGAGCCTAGCTATTGTGACAGAGAAATATGATACAATGTTAAATCTTGAGCCACAAGTGGATAGCAAAACATTCAACTTTGGCCAAGCTTTCCAAGCGGAAATCGATCATTTTGTCGATGTTTGCTTAGGAGAAAAAGAAACGCTTAGCCCAGTGGAAGATGGAGTCGAAATGACAAAAATTCTTAGCGGTATTTACGAATCCGCCGAAAAGGGCAAAGAAATCTATTTTGATTAATAGCTAAGTATTGAAGCTACCAAACATAGATGTTACGAATGGGTATTTATTCATGCCAAGAATAAATACCCATTTCTTATAGATGATAGAAAAAGAAAATTTTTGGCTAGTGTTTGGATCCAGCTCCAGCGCCTAGCCCTGAGAGGCTCGCAGGATGCGAGTCCATCGGTGTTGCGCCAGGACGGCGCGAACTTAGCCGATGTTCCGCTTAATAACCTGAGCCAATAAAAGTCAAAACCGGACTTTTCTTGTCTCAGAACATTTGCTTGTCGGGGCTGACCAAGACGCTTGCGCTTTTCTAATAGGATTTTTACAGAATTATTTTGCTATAATGGACATACAGTGGGGAAAAGACATATAATAGACTTATGTATACATATATTTGAATAGAATATAAGGGGGGGATATGCTGTGTCAGTGATGCGCGTCATTACCGGATTATGGCGAAACACTACGGAAACTAGTGACAGGGCAAAAGATCCTAAGTTGAAAACACGTTATTATAAGATTGGAAAACGTAAACTATCTGAAACGATTACATCCGTTGTCAACAATAAAATGACGGGTTGGAACGTGACCCATTTTGATTACGATCGTGGTGAAATGCTTATCGAAAAAAGAGGGTTACGTCGTAATCAAATCGTTATCACAATTGTACAAGTAGAACCGTTACGTTGTAGTGTGGATATTGTATCAGCCTACGATGGATTGGGAGATCTAGGAGCCACTTATTTTTTAGTGCAAAAGTTCTTTGAGGTCCTAAACAAGGAAATTCCACCTATCGAAAAAAATTAATAAGCTAGCATGGCCAGTTTCCAATAAGGGGACTGGCTCTCGCTTTATCCACTATAGTATATTTTTAATAGGGAGCGCGGTTTATGTATATGACAATAGCTGAAACAGCTGATTATTTACAAATTAGCCCAGATATAATTGAGAAATTAATTCTCAATCAAAAAATACGGGCATTACATGATGGAGAACAATATTTAATTTATAAAAATCAATTTGATAGCCATTTAGAGCAAATGGAAAAGTATAAGGATATGCTGGCAGAATGGTTAGCAGAACCGATTCCAGAAGACTGGGATGCGAAAGACGAAGATTAAATTTTAAAAATAGTAATGGGATAGTATGTGTTAAGGAGAGGCGATATGATTAAAACAGTCTTATTTGATGTAGATGGTGTTTTGTTAAGTGAGGAACGTTATTTTGATGCATCGGCATTAACCGTTTGGGAGGTTTTATGTAGTGAGCATTATTTAGGTTTATGTCCAAACGAATTTAAAACTCAATATACCGATAATGAAATCGATGAAATTCGTGCTCGAGTTTTTGTTCAAGATCAAGTGCTGAAGTTTTTAAAATCATGTGGGTTAAATGCAAACTGGGATATGATTTACTTAACAGCAGCTTATCAAATTATCCATCTGTTAGAACAAATAAAAGTTACAGAGAAAGAACGAATTACTCACTGGGTAACTCATGAGATCAATCGTGAGATTTTATTAGAAATGAAAGATGTCTTTGCTGAAACTAAATACTCTTTCGACTTTGAGAGTTTTCTCTATGATTTCCAAGGTGCCGAAGCCTCTAAAGCGGGTTTATTTACTCATTTGGACCAGGTTGCTCAGGAAAAACTAGGAGTTGATCATACGGTTTTCGGCGAACAGGGTGAATTGTGGTCAACCTGTGAGCTTATTTCGCAGGAATGGTATGTGGGCGATCCATATGTTCTTCAATCAACAGGACGTCCTTCTGTGCAACTAGGGAAAAAAGGCTTTTTAAGTGACGAAAAGGTATTGGCTGAACCAGAGGCCATTGCAGATTTATTTGGAACTCTTAAAGAAACTGGTATCCGGATCGGAATTGGTACCGGGCGTCCGAAGTTGGAAACCGTAGAGCCATTTCAGCATTTAGGCTGGCTTGAGCATTTTGATCCAAACAATATTGTAACAGCAGATGATGTATTAACAGCCGAAAAAGTGTGTCAGAAACACGCAGGGTTATCTAAGCCACATCCATTTACATATGTGTGGGCATTATCTAATAAACAAAAATCGATTTCCGAGTGTCTCGAGACCGTTTTTCCAATTGAAAATGGAAAAGAGACATTAATTGTAGGGGATTCTTTAGCTGATTTATTAGCCGCCAGGACAATGGGCTGTCGCTTTGCCGCCGTATTAACTGGTCTATCAGGGGAGAAGGCAAGAAAACAATTTGAGGAATATCAAGCCGATTATATTCTTGACAATGTACTAGGTGTGAAAGAACTCGTGCTATCACTCGCTGAGAAATAAATTGGCTGTAGACTTGATGATCGTATCCATGCAATTTCAATGGTTTCAATAAGATCAACCTAAAACAACGTTGAATTAATAATAACCTGAACTTAAGATCAGAAATTTATTCGCAATACAAAAGAGGGTTAGGGAGGCTACGCATCCGAAAAGAGCTAGAGCCGAGGGAAATTGGTACGTAGAGGGTTCTACGCACCCGAAAAGAGCTATAGCCAAGGGAAATTGGTACGTAGAGGGTTTCTACGTACCTGAAAAGAGCTAGAGCCAAGGAAAAACGGTACATAGAAGGTTCTATGCACCTGAAATGAGCTAAAGGCAAGGAAAAGAAGCACATAGGCGATGCTGCGCACTTTAAATAACCCCGAGGCGTTGATGATCTGATTCAAAGAAAGTAAAGGATGCCTTTCTTTGGATCAGATCATTTACATGTCGCCGATTAGCGGTCGTCTTGCAATTTTAAAAGCAATCAGAATAACAAAGAGGCTGGGACATAACTAAATTGTTAAGCTCCAAAGACGAACGAAGGAATATACATAGACTCCTGCGAGAAGTGAGAGTTCGGCAAGACCCCGGAAAGCGAAGTATATTCCCGAAACGAGTATATACACCATACTAGTTCGTTTTTTCTTTGGTGAAAACACTTTTGTTCCAGCTTCTTTATGTTAGTCAAATTTGAATTTACTTCATGTATTAATTCGGAACGGCTACTTTTTCAATTGAGAGCTCTAAATACTGGGCATCTTCAAGTCCTTTTAAAGCTTTCAGGCCAACAAGCACATCGCCTTCTGCTTTTTTATCAAGGGTAAGAACCATGATGGCTTGGCCGCCAACATCCGCACGTCCCACTTGCATAGTGCCAATATTAATATCATAATCACCAAGTGTGGAACCAACACGACCAATCATACCTGGGATGTCAAGATGTTTAATATATAATAGATTTGGTTCTGGACGAACGTCTACTCGATAATCATTCATCTTCACAATTCGAGATCCGTAGCCATTTAAGATGGTGGCGCCAATATTGGCTTTATTTTCTCCACGGTGAAGGGTGACTTCAATATAAGAAGCGAATCCTTTACTTTTTGGATTTTTTAATACATTTGACGCAACACCTTGATCTTTTAATAGATGATGGGCATTGATTAGATTCACGGTATCACCTAAGTGATGGGTTAAAATACCTTTTAAAATATTACGTGTTAAAAGATCTGTACTCTCCACTGCCAGTTCTCCTGCATATGAGATATCTACTTGATCTGGCGCTTCTTTTAATAGTTGAATGGCTAATGTGCCCAATTGCTCGGCCAATGTAATGTATGGCTGCAGCTTCTTCTGCGTTTCTCCAGAGATCTGTGGCATGTTGACCGCATGGCGAATCGATTGAGTCTCAAAAATATCAATCATTTCTTCACTTACCTCATGGGCCACTTTTTCTTGCGCTTCTACTGTAGAGGCGCCTAAATGCGGTGTGACAACTACGTTTGGATGCTGAAGTAATTCAGTATTTGAAGCTGGCTCTGTTTCAAATACATCAATCGCTGCCCCGGCAACTTGACCAGAATTCAGTGCGCGAACAAGGGCATTCTCATCAATAATTCCGCCACGGGCACAGTTAATAATGCGAACACCCGGCTTTGTTTTTGCTAAATAGTCATCATTAATAAGGCCTTTTGTTTCTTTAATTAAAGGGGTGTGGACGGTGATAAAATCGGCTTCTTGTGCAATTTCATCTAAAGATGCTTTCGTGATCCCCATTTGATGTGCACGATCTTCCGTTAAATAAGGATCATATCCGAGAATATTCATGCCAAAGCTTAGAGCGCGGTTGGCTACTTCTGTACCAATTTTCCCCATGCCAATAACACCAAGTGTTTTTTCATACATTTCAACGCCTTTAAACTTATTCCTTTCCCATTTTCCTTCAGTTGTAGAAGCATGGGCAGCAGGAATATTACGCGCAAGAGATAGCATCATCGCCATTGTCAGCTCAGCTGCAGAGATTGTATTTGCACCTGGTGCATTAATAACGATAATTCCTTTTTTTGTAGCTGCTTGAATATCGATATTATCAACGCCGACACCTGCGCGGGCTATTACACGTAGGCTATCGCCATTTTCTAGAATGTCTTCTGTCACTTGGGTTTGGCTGCGAACAATTAGGGCATCATACTCGCCAATAATTCCTTTTAGTTCCTCGGGAGAAAGGCCGGGTTTTTTATCCACAGTAAAATTAGGATGTTCATATAGAGCGGTTAAGCCTGTGTCACTAATTGTATCTGATACTAAAACTTTATACATATTCTCTATTCCTCCTACTTAGTATTATTAATCTTCCAAAATGAAAACGTCCCCATAACAGACGCGTGCGCCTTGTTATGAGGGACGTAAGATCGTGGTGCCACCCTCGTTTACTGTATGGAACAATCCAGTCGCCTATGCTTTTCCTTGTCTAGCTCCAGCGCCTAGCAGATTTACGTCGCTGGACAGGCGCTTCCGCTTTTCCATACAGCCTCGAGAAAGATAACGGTTTAAGACCGGGCAACTGCCAGTTCAGAAGTGCTGGGCTATTCTGAGAAAAAGTCATCGATTTTCACCAACCATCGATTCTCTAAAGGAATTTTTCTTCAAGCCGTCTTCGTCTTCACTGTTGATATGTAAAGAAAGCTGTCAAAGGGACGAATATGTATCAGGGAGATTTTTCATCGTCTTTTTGAAGTTCCTCTTTAAAAATATTTTGAATAAATATACAAAGTATTTTACCATAGAAACAAAATGTTTCAAGAGTCTTTTTACAAACTTTGTTTTTTTCGATAAATTTCGGCATGGATTAATGCAAGAATACGACAAATACAATATAGTATAGATAAGGATCATTAGGAAGGAGACATGACAATGGTACGATTTGGTATTATTGGAACAAATTGGATTACAGATTCCATGATAGAAGCAGCTTTACAAGTAGACGGATTTCAATTAACAGCCATTTATTCTCGAACAGAGGAACGGGCAAAGGAATTTGCAAAGAAGCATGGAATCTCATTCATTTTTACAGATATAGAGGAAATGGCTGCAAGTGATGCGCTTGATGCTGTATATATTGCAAGTCCAAATTCATTTCACGCAAAACAAACTTTGTCCTTTTTAAACCGAGGGAAGCATGTGTTATGTGAAAAGCCAATGACTTCCAATCCGGCGGAACTGGAAGTTTTGATTGAAGCAGCCCGGAAAAATCAGGTTGTTTTAATGGAGGCATTGAAAACAACTTTATTACCGAATTTCCAAGCAATCCAGGAAAATATACATAAAATTGGTCAAATAAGAAGATATGATGCAAGTTTTTGTAAGTATTCTTCAAGATATGATCGTTACAGGGAAGGGAGTGTTTTAAATGCCTTTAACCCCATATTTTCAAATGGATCGTTAATGGATTTAGGCGTGTATTGTTTATATCCGATGGTTGTATTGTTTGGAGAGCCTAAATCAGTCAAAGCGAATGCTGTAATGCTAGAATCAGGAGTAGATGGATCTGGAAGCTTGCTCTTGCAATACGAAGATTTCGAAGCGGTTGTGACACATTCGAAAATTATCAATGCCTATCGCTCCTCGGAAATCCAAGGGGAAGAAGGAACGATCATTATTGATGAAATTTCAACCCCACAACAGGTAAGCATTCAATATCGTGACGGACGCGAAGAAATGATTAGCCATGCGTCTACCTTGCCTTCTATGTATTATGAGGTTGAAGAATTTATTCAATTGATTCAAAAAGGAGAGTTAGAATCTAAGATTAACTCTCATGATCATTCGATGATCACGGCACGAATAATGGCAGAAGCTAGAAAACAAATAGGACTTATTTACCCAGCAGACAAGCAGCATGATTCATCTATTTAAAGAAAGTTGGTGATAAGGATGAATAGGGAAGAAATGTTCATTCAAAAATGTTTTTTTGAACAGTTTTTGCAAGACAAGCCTCATGAGTCTCCTGTTACGGTATTAGGGGAACATTTTTTTCAGGAACAAAAGAAAAACCAAGCGGATCTGACAGAGGTTCGCTTTGCGCAAGGTGAAATCTATTTTCATGCCCAAGACTATGAAACTGCGATTTTTAAATGGGAAAACATTCAAAATGAATGGCAGCCATGGGCCCGAAAGAACATGGCAGATGCCTACTTTGAATTAGATCTGCATGATACCGCAGAAGAAATCTACCAATCAATTAAGACGGATTCACTTCTTTTAAATACGGAAATTGCGCTTCAGTTATTTGGTTTATATGTTCTTCAAAGGAATCATGATGAGGCCAAGCAGATGATTTTAAATGCTGTGTTGCTTAATCCAGATTATCCGAATGTGACAAAATTGGCGCGGGCTTTTTTTGAGGAACAGGAGGACTGGGCAAATGCTGTTGAATTAGCTGTCAATGAGTCAATTAGAACAAAAGAGATAGCATGGTTTCATGTGCTTCTGTCTTATGTGGAGAATGGACATGTCAGTTTTGAACCACCATATTTTGTTCCTGTGCTTGAAAAAGCGTCTTCGGTCGATTTCAAACTATTTGATGATTTGAGTCAATCATTATGGAAGAGGTTTGAAGAACAGGATGTCTTATTTGATTGGTTAAATGACTTTAATACATTAGTGCTTAGCTTAGATATCTCAGAGGAACATAGATGGGGGAATTTATCATCTGTATTTAAGGAAACATACCATAAATTGATGAGTGGTTCATTTTCCCTTCAGAATGTAGAAAAATTGATGCCAACATATTTGGAAGCTTGGTTAAAATTGGAACGAGCATCCGATGCCGGCTTTGTATATTCCGCTATTCTAACATGGAACGATCATTTTCCCGGGAATATTAATCAAAGTATCGTTGATCGATCGCAAGCAACACTTCGAAAAACTAGAACCGAGATTGATGTAAATGACGCCATTGAAGTTTTAATAGATGATGTGAAAAACTGGGCAAGAAGGAACGAAATAGAGTTTGAAGAATGGGATGCACATCCTCACGAAAAGACTGATTCGGCTCAGTGGTTTGTTTATGGGAAAAAATGGATTGACTACTTTATCAAACAGTTGGAAGTATTGAAGAAAAACATCACTGAATTGATTGAAAGAGAGAAAGACATCAGTGATCGTTTGCATGGTTCAACCAATCAATTGAAAGATATAGAAGAGGAAAAAGCTGCTGATATCCGCCAAGCCTTTTTAGCAATTGAAGAGAAAATTAAAGGAAAAATGAAAATGGCGATCCCTGATATGATTAGGGAATTGGCTGGTTCCATAAAGGATGATACGGAATTTCGTACCATTCATCTTGAATTAAATAAGAAAATGAATCAGCGTATTAATGAATATATTCAGGACACTATTATGCCAATTTACGCTTCATCGCTAGAGGATTGGATTCAATATGCAAAGCAAAAGTTAGAAGAATCACAATCACATTTAAAAGAATGGGAAAGAGGATTCAACGAATATTTAGAAGAGCAGCCGCTTGAGCTTAATTGCGATTTCCAAGTTATCGCAGATTGGCAGCGAGATGCCGAACGGATGACCATTCCGATTCAAATTGAGAATGAAAATATTCTTTTGCGTAGAACACCTTCTCAAATCTTATTAAAAGGCGCAGGGAAATTATTTGGTGGACTGACTAAAAATAACGCGGTTTTAGCCAATTCATATCGCAATTTCATTGAAAATGAAAATTATGAAGAGGTTAGTGAATCCATTGCAACGAAATTCTTTTATTCATTTCAATTATTTGAGAAAAGTATAGGACGGGATGTCCAACTATTCTTCCGTGATCCACTGAATATATTAGAAGATCGTGTAATAGAAATTGAAGCAACAATTCAAGAAAATCAAATGAAATTGGAAAAATTCAAACGCAATCCAGACTTATTTTTAGGACCTTTAAAGCTTTTTCAATTACAATTGAATCAATACAAGTGGTTAAATGATGGGAATTCGCAACAATTAGAATTTGAAAAAAGCCAAACACTACAAGGCGACAAGGAGGAATAGAATGAGAATTGCACTTATAGCACATGATAAAAAGAAAGAAGATATGATCCGTTTTACAACAGCCTATAAACTGATTCTTGAAAAACATGAATTATCTGCGACAGGGACTACAGGCTCAAAAATCATGGAAGCTACAGGTTTGTCCGTGAATCGATTTCAATCAGGGCCGCTTGGTGGGGATCAACAAATAGGGGCTTGTATAGCTGAAAACAAAATGGATGTCATTATCTTTTTACGTGATCCCTTAACGGCACAACCCCATGAACCTGATGTTTCAGCGCTGATGCGTCTTTGTGATGTGTACGGCGTCCCGCTTGCAACCAATATGGGTACTGCTGAAGTGTTGATTCGTGGAGTAGATCAAGGATTTATCGATTGGCGCTAAACATTATTTTACTTAAGATGATAATCACAATCACATATTAATTGAGATTCGGCCGAAATTATTATCGGTCGGATCTTTTTTTATCTGGAAACGATAAAATTGCCGCTTGTGAACTTACTTACGTTGCGATAGATGTCTAGCTCCAGGCGCCTTCCGCTTTTCTTGATTAGAAACTGTCAATAGTAGCCAATGACGACCATCTTTTATCGTGATATACTGGGACTAGACATTTTAATTCGGAGGAGATGGAAGGTTGAAATCAAATTCTAAACTTACAACAAAGCTGATCCCTCTAGTCATTGGTTTAATTTTAATTGCAGGACTTACGTTTTGGTCCGTTTTTTCGATAAATAAAGGGGATGTTATTCCATTTTCCTCAATGGAAAAAGTGATTCAAGCACAAAATGGTGAGGTCGTTTCACTTACGGAAATGGCAGATGGCACCATTCATATAAAAACACCAGAAGGAAAATACATTTCCCATTTTCGTCCCAATAGCCCGAAGGTGGAAGAATTAGTAGAGAAGTATAATGTGCAATATAAATTTTCGAGTGGTTCTCAGGCGGGAAATTGGATTTTGGGTGGTTTATTGATTGTATTGATTGGGGCTGGTTTGTTTATCCAGAAAAAAGGTGGTTTTGCTGGCACGAAAATAAAGCATGGCACAGCTAAACCTACGCCCCTACCTTCCATTACACTGAAAGATATCGGAGGATTACCTGAAGAAATGAAGGATGAGATTCATCAGACTTTGGAGATCATCAAAGAACCTGATCGTTCCAAAAAAGTAGGGATTAAGGCGCCAAAAGGAATTCTATTATGTGGCCCTCCAGGAACAGGAAAAACGCTTCTCGCTCAAGCGATGGCTCATGAATTGGGAGCTAGCTTTTTTACAGCAAGTGGATCTGCTTTTACAGAATTATTTGTCGGAGTTGGAGCATCGCGGATTAGGGGATTGTTTGAAAATGCGCGCAAAACTACACCCGCAGTCATTTTTATTGATGAAGTGGATGCTCTTGCTGGAAAAAGAAAACAGCATGGTGGAGAGGAAGCAGAAAAAACACTAACAGAATTGCTTGTTCAGCTTGATGGAGGACATGCCAATGAAGGCATTTTATTCATTGCTGCTACAAACCGCAAGGATATGCTAGATGACGCCTTTTTACGTCCTGGTCGTATTGACTTTAGTTTCCATGTGCCATTGCCTGATATGAAGGGGAGAAAGGAAATCATCGATATCCATACGAAAGGAAAGCAACTTAGTGAAGAAGTCGTTGCTTCATTGGATCTCCTAGCCGATAGCACCTCAGGCTTTTCAGGCGCTGAAATTAGTTCATTATTTGAATCAGCTAGTAGAAAAGCTGTGAGGGAAGGGCGAGAATTAGTTGGAATGGCTGATCTTGATTATGCGATTGACCGTACGATTCTCGGTTCCACGTCACGGGCATTAAACGATTCTGATACGAAGCGAAGAGTGGCTATTCATGAAGCAGGCCATGCGCTTATTCAAGCTTTGACCAAACCAAATACAGTTCGTAAAGCTACAATTATTCCACGAGGACAAGCATTAGGTTATGTAGCACCTATTCAAAAGGAAATGCATCTATCCACTACGAGTGAATTACTTGACCAAATCAGTATGATCCTGGCAGGTGGTGTCGCTGAACGACTGCACTTGGGCGAACATAGTATAGGCGTTAGCGGTGATGTTCAACAAGCGAAAAAACTGTTAGAAGATATGGTTGAAACGGGTATGCTTGAGGATGGTTTCACTTTGACCTTTGATCAACAAGATAAAGATGCTAAAATGCAAGAATTATATAGCAAAGCTTTGGAGAATACAGAGCTAATGCTAAAAGCTCACAGAGATGAATATGAGTATTTAGTAGAAGTGCTAATAAAAAAGGAAACCCTCGATGGCGAAGAAGTTCAAGCGATTGTGAATGGCGAAAGTCTAGAAGTTGCATATGTTTAATTCCAACATCCAGTCTCTGTTATGAAGATAATATGAAGGCTGGATGTTTTATTGTGTCTGCACATTTTCAAAACTCATCACAGTGATAGGAGATTCTTACTACAGTTAATTAAGGGACAATAAATTTCATATAAACAAAATTCGACGAATGTAACTTTTATGTAACATAATTTGATACAATAAATAAAAAGATTATGGTAGATTTTTGTCGCGAAATCATCGAATAGATATCTTGTAGAAATAAAGGAACAACCACCTACATAATTTGCCAAATAGATATGATGATTAGAAAGGTTTTGTCCCGGCATGAAAGAAACGAAATATCCACAAAATAAGAAATTTTCCTTTTATATATTTACCACTCTAGTTATACTCTGTCTTTTTCTAGGGGGGATGTTAATCAAGGTAAAATCAGCAGAGGGCCATGGGGCAAATCCCTCCATGACAATGGCCCAACCCATTCAAGAAACTCTAGGAGAAAAACATGATTTCACCTCATCAAAACTTAATAAATCAATCCGGATAAAAAAAGAAGTTGAACTAGAGAAGCAACAACAAGTAGAGGCACTGAAACAATTGCATAAGGACAGTGAGGCTAAGATTGTATACTTAACATTTGATGATGGTCCTTCTCCCTATACAGATCAGCTCCTTGATCTTTTAAATCAATATCAGATGAAAGCGACTTTTTTCATGTTAGGTCCGGAGATGAAGAGTTATCCAGCTGCTGTGCAAAGGATGGTGGATGAAGACTTTGCTGTAGGAATGCACGGCATTACCCATGAAGCAGAGCAAATCTATCAGTCTCCCAAAGCTCCTTTAAAGGAAATGTTAGAGAGCCAAAAAATCCTTGAAGATTTGACAGGTATCCATTCTAGTTTAATTCGCTTACCATACGGTAGTATTCCTTATTTAACGATGGATATGAGGGTTCATTTAGACCAACAGGGTTTTAAAATTTGGGATTGGAACATAGATAGTGAGGACTGGGCATTAAAGGATAAACGTTTTGTTAACAAAGTGATTCAAGCAACAGCTAATGTAAGCAAGGTAGGTGAGGCGCCCATCATTTTACTACACGATAAACCTGAAACGATTCAGCATCTTCCACAAATCCTTCAATATCTACAAAAAAATAACTATCAAACCAGGGTATTAACAAACGACCAAGCACCTTATACATTTCAATGTAATGGTCGTTGCTACTCCATTAATTAGCCATAAAGAGAAACTTCATTTAGTGGGGGGTCCTTCCCTCACTGAAAGTTAGTTGAACGAATAAGGAATTTACTGACAGTTAATTCGGGATAAAGGGGATCGAAAAAGCAATGAAGTGGTTTAAAAGAATATGTGCAATCGGATTAGTGTTGGTTGCGGCATTTTTTATCGGATCCTTATTCAATCAATATAAAGACCAGAAGCGAATTGATGAAATCATGCAAGCATTGGAGGAATCGGCTCAACTTGAAAAAATATTCGCGAATAATCAACAAGAATTAAGCATTGCGGGTATAGAGGAAATAAAATTATACGATCAATTGATGTCTTATCAAGTGGATCATGATGAGGAAATAAAAAATGCGGTAAACGCTGCGCTTCATTCAGTTGAAAAGCAGCAGCAATGTTTAGAGGAAAGTAAAGAAAACTTTAGCAAGGCTTATACGATTATGGCAACCATTCAGCCAATTAGCCAGAAAGTGAAGAACGCTCAGCAAGCCAAGACTATATCATCTATTGAAAAGCTTAATGAGGAGCGGTATCAGCTATACTTAACCTATACGGAAGATTATCATACCGTCATTACATTAAATAAAAAATTATATCAACAAATAGAAAAACAAAAATTTAACGAAAAAGAATTAGATGACCAAATTAAAGAAATTAATCAACTCTATAAAAAACTGCAGCAACAAGAAAATCAATTCAATCAATATACAACACAATTTAATCACGAGAAAAGGCAGTATTATCAACTTACCAAAAGGCTATAATTATTCATAGAATCAAAGGAGAAAGAACACTCAACCTGAGTGTTCTTTCTCCTTTGAGCTTTACGTTGTGGAAGAGAGAGCAGGATGAACCTGTACTCCGACAGATGTCATGTTTAAGCAATCCACTGTATACTTAGGGAATTTACTTTTTAAATGAGAGACCACTTTATCTCCTTTTCCTTTTTCAACAAGTGAGATAGTAGTTGGGCCGGCTCCACTAATGACTGTACCATAGGCACCTGCTGATTTTGCTTCAAAGCGAATTTGCTCATAGTTAGGAATAAGCTCAGCTCGATAAGGCTCGTGAAATAAATCATGCTCCATCAGTCTGCCGACACGTTCATAATCACCAGAGATGAAGGCGGCGAAAACAATATTAGCAATGGAACTAGCTGCAGCGGCTTCATTACGAGTGAATTGCTCTGGTAAAACCTGCCGGGCATCATCTGTTTTTAATTCGAATTCGGGAATGGAAACAACAAAGTCCAACTGATCATCGATTTTTTGAAACCATTCTAACTCTCCATTTGGTAGTTTCGAGGCGATAACGAATCCACCTAACAAAGATGCGGCCACATTGTCTGGGTGTCCTTCGATCTCTGTAGCGATCGCTAATTTTTCCTGATCAGATAATGAGAGACAACATCGTTGATTAGCCAATTCAATCCCAGCTACAATGGCAGAAGCGCTGCTTCCAAGTCCGCGAGCCAGTGGAATGTCACTTTCTACGAGAACTTTACAAGCTGGTAAAGAAGCATGATAGGCTTCAGCTGCTTGTAAAGCAGATCGATAGATTAAATGCTCACGCGGATCTGTAACAGGTGGTAAATGAACTGAATGATGCTCAAATTCCCACTGATCAGCCTCTTCAATGGTCAAAGTTAAATACTTATTCACCGCTATTCCGACTGAATCAAAGCCCGGACCAACATTTGCACTGCTGGCCGGAACAGAGATGACACACTTATTCATTTGACATAATACCTTTTATATAGTTTAGCACTTGATCTTCATCATTTGGAAGCACTGTTGTATCGATATTGATTTCACCAATAGCTGTTTGTGGATCTTTTAAACCATTTCCAGTCAAGACAGCAACGACTTTAGCTCCTTGCGGGATATTGCCTTTTTTATGCTGCTGTAAGACGCCGGCAATCGAAGCGCAGGAAGCAGGTTCTGCAAATACACCTTCCGTTTTGGCAAGTAATTTGAATGCATTTAGGATTTCAGCATCTGTCACAGATTGGATCATTCCTTTGGACTCATCGCGGGCTGCTTCGGCAAGCTGCCAGCTAGCGGGGTTTCCAATGCGAATTGCCGTTGCCACCGTTTCAGGCTCAGCAATTGGTTTTCCTTGAACAATCGCGGCTGCACCTTCCGCTTCAAAACCATACATTTTCGGTAGACCGCTTTGGTTCATTTCATGATACTCTTTAAATCCTTTCCAATAAGCACTAATATTACCGGCATTTCCCACAGGAATCGCCAAAATATCTGGTGCTTGGCCCAATTGATCACAAACTTCAAATGCAGCCGTTTTTTGGCCTTCCAATCGATAAGGGTTCACAGAGTTTACGAGTGTTACTGGAGAAGATTCACTAATGGTACGAACCATATTTAAGGCTTCATCGAAGTTTCCTTCAATCTCAACAATTTCGGCTCCATACATCATTGCTTGTGCTAATTTTCCAAGTGCTACTTTTCCTTTTGGAATGACAATAATCGCTTTAATGCCCGCTTTTGCGGCATATGCAGCAGCGGCTGCGGAAGTATTCCCAGTTGAGGCACAAATAATTGACTTACTTCCTGCTTCCACAGCCTTAGCTACGGCCATGACCATTCCTCGGTCTTTAAATGAGCCTGTAGGATTTGCTCCTTCAATCTTTGCGTGTAATTCAAGTCCAAGCTCTTTAGATAGGTTTTCTAGATGAACAAGGGGAGTGTTCCCCTCTTGCAGGGTAAGCGCCGGCGTTTCATCTGTTACTGGTAAGTATTCTTTGTATCTTGCTAATAATCCCGGCCATTTCATTACTTTCCATCTCCTTCAACACGATAATAACTAATTACATCATCAACTACAGGTAAATCTCTTAACTTCATTAAAGCTGTTTGGAAATTTTCTAACGAAACCGTATGCGTTACAATAATAATTTCCGCAAGCTCATCCTTACTTAAAGGTGTTTGTAAAATTTGTTCGAAGCTAATGCCAAGCTCATTGAATAAAGAGGTGATTTTTGAAAAGGCACCGACTTCGTCCTTTAAATGTAGACGGAAGTAATATTGGCTAAAACGTTGGTCAGCTGTTTTGAGTTGACCCTCAAATCTTGGTCCGACAAAGCTATGACCATTCACACCGAGCCGCATGTTTTTAATAATCGCAACTACATCAGACATTACCGCTGTAGCAGTCGGCAAGCTCCCTGCACCTGGGCCATAAAACATTGTTTCCCCAACTGCTTCGCCATTTACATAGATCGCATTATATTCATTTTTAACAGCGCCTAATGGATGGCTTTTAGCTAAGAATGTTGGTTGTACGCTTACTTCCAATTGCTGATTTTCAAAATGGGCAAGACCGATTAATTTCATTGTTAACCCAAGTTTTTTACCATAATTTAAGTCTTCTACAGATACTTGGCTAATCCCGTCCACTTCAACATCATCAAGTGCAACATTGGTGAAAAAAGCAAGCCTTGCTAAAATCGCCATTTTTCTCGCTGCATCTAAGCCTTCCACATCTGCCGTTGGATCAGCTTCAGCAAAACCAAGCTCCTGTGCTTCTTTTAAAGCTTGCTCATAAGAAAAGCCATCTTCATCCATTTTTGTGAGGATATAATTTGTTGTTCCATTAACAATTCCCATAAGTTTCTGGATCCTGTCTGAAACAAGTCCGTCTGATAATCCTCTTAAAATGGGAACACCGCCTGCAACACTAGCTTCATAGAACAGGTCGCAATTATTCTCTGTAGCTATTTCTTGGAGTTCAGGACCATACAAAGCAATTAGATCTTTATTGGCTGTTGCTACATGTTTTTT
Source organism: Bacillus sp. J14TS2 (assembly GCF_018333015.1). Taxonomy (NCBI): domain Bacteria; kingdom Bacillati; phylum Bacillota; class Bacilli; order Caryophanales; family Bacillaceae; genus Bacillus; species Bacillus sp. J14TS2. Next base: position 40,982 of record NZ_BORE01000026.1, read on the forward strand.
GGCCTTCAAAGCTTCGATAATATGTTCACGGGCTTCTTCGACTCCGCCCATTACTTCAATGATAATATCAATTTCAGGATCATGCAAAATTTTATTTGGATCTGTCGTTAACTCTGTAACTCCAATTTGAATATCGCGATCCTTCTCTATATTACGAACCAATACAGTTTTCACCTTTACATCACAGCCGACTTGATGGAACAGTTCTTCTTGGTGGTTATGAATCAATTGAATCACACCAGATCCAACTGTGCCTAAACCAAATAGACCGATAGAAACACTCTTTTTCAAATTTGTTCACTCCTTAGCTGTCTTTTCTATAAAAACAATTGTCTTTACATGGTAGACATTAATTGCTAAATTGTCAAGGGGTTTTTGGAAATTATTCAACATGAATTTTGGCGATAAGTGCCCGGCGTTTAAGGAAAACAAGAATGTTTAGTGGAGTTCTTTAGAGGTGAATGCATAGACCTGTGATTGGAGTGGGAGGGGCCATGAGGATGGCAGTTGAGATCCTATCCTGGAAAGCGCCATCTAGAGCGTAATCAATTGTGGTTTTCCTATATTAGTTTTGCTTTATTATATTATTGGACTGTCATCCCCAAATGAAAATGAGAAATCTTCACGCGAAATTCACAAAATATAATCAAAAAAGAGGGCTAATCGAAGTATCAAGACTGTCTTGGCTAAATAATAAAACGTCCACCGTTTTCTACTCATGGTGAAAATATATATAAGATCCGATCCTGACGCTATAATCAAACTTTTATGAGAAATAGATCAAATAGAGATGGCTTCTATAGAACGGATAGAACTCAAATATGAATGGAGAAAGAGGTTATGTATATATGCTTACTTTACATACATACAGTATGTATGTTAAAATCAACTCAATAAATATATATAAGGGGTGTAGTGTAATGGCAGTGACTGGGTTTTATCCTGTAATTCTTACTGATGATGTTACTAGAACTGCAGATTTTTTTGTTCGTCATTTTGAGTTTGAAATAGTTTTCGAAATTGATTGGTATGTGAGCTTGCGGATTGATTCATTTGAGATAGCGGTGCTTCATCATAGTCATGATACGGTTCCAATAGATACTCGGCAGAAAATTACCACGGGTCTTATCTTAAATCTTGAGGTGGAAGACGTTGATTCTCTTTACGAGCGTTTAATTTGTAAACATCATCTCCCCATCGTGCTTGACCTTCGAGATGAAGAATTCGGACAAAGACATTTCATTACATCTGACCCGAACGGAATACTTATCGATGTTATTCAGGTAATACCACCATCCGCTGAATTCCAAAAACATTTCACGGACATTGTGTCATGAGCAGTTACATCCCTTTAAAAAATTACTTTGATGCTGAATTAGCTCAATTCCTTGCAAATCAAATATCCCCTCTCTATTCAGGATTTCCTAGCGATACCTTTATTGAAGGAGTGAGCGGCTCAGTCGAAGGATTAGAGTTGAAAGACAGGGTAGCGGTCATTTCTAATGAATTGCACAAAGCACTCGCTTTGCCTTACATGGATGCGATAGAGGTTTTGAAGCAAATTCTTGGGCCTGAAAACAAGACTGAACAAGGAATGTTTACAAATGGGTATTTCCTAATGCCAATCGCTCATTATGTGGAGGTGTATGGGTTGAATGAGTTTGAAGTGTCGATGGATGCCTTGTACAGAATTACGAAGCGTCATACGTCCGAATTTGCAATTCGCCCCTATTTACTGCGTTATGAAAGCCTAGTATTAGAGAAACTTCAAGAATGGGCTGTAGATGAGAACTCACATGTACGTCGCCTCGTTAGTGAGGGAACTCGCCCTCGTTTACCTTGGGCGAAGCGAATAGACGTGTTAAGCGGCGATCCGTATAAGAATCTATCTTTGCTTGAGTCGTTGATCACCGATCATTCCAAGTATGTACAAAAATCCGTTGGAAACCACCTCAATGACTTGTCAAAAATGTATAAAGAGGAGACAATTGAATGGATAAAGAATATGCATATGCTGCATGGGAACAAAATTAATTGGACATTAAAGCATGGACTACGATCATTGATAAAAGTCAATGATCCAGATGTTCTAGAGTTTATGCGTAGGATTGGTGGATAACAGATGAAGAGGACAAAATTTGAAACAGAGGAAACGATACAATTGCTCCTCCGTACGGGAAAACGCCATTTTGCAAAATATGGATACACGAAATCGGCACTAGAAGATATTGTTAACGATTCAGGTCTTACGCGTGGAGCGTTGTACCATCACTTTAAGAATAAAAAAGGCCTCTTTTACGCCATCCTTGAATCTATTCAAAAGAAAATAGCTGACAATATCGTGCAGCAGGCAAGTACGAGTTCAGATCAATGGGAACAATTGTCGCTGGGCTGTCGAGCATTTATAACATCAGCCATTGAGCCTGACCATAAACAAATTATTCTTATTGACGGTCCTGCGATTATCGGTTGGAATAGTTGGCGCCAATTAGATGCAAACCACTCAATGAAACTTCTATACAGTCAGCTTGAACAGATGCAAAAGAACGGTTGTTTTTTGTCTCTGTCAGTAGAATCATTGACACATTCATTATCAGGTGCAATGAACGAAAGTGCATTATGGATCGCCGAGCAAGGCTCCAGTGATTCACTCGATGAAGCAATGCGGATATTAGAAGTGTATTTTGAGGGTCTCAAAAGGGCTAATTAATCGCATTAACAAAGACTTGATAGGAGTGCTACAAATAGCCATTTGATTGTAGGTGTTAGCAAATGCTTGATTTATCATGGGGGGCTATTTTTGATTAAAAAATATGTAAAGTTTGGTGTGATATTCTTTGTATTAATAACAATATTAAAATGGTTATTTAGTTCTGAAATTCATTGGTTAGAAAACATAGGGTTGTCCATCGGAATTACTTTAGTTATCATATTTTTGGATTGGACAGAAAAACCATATGAATACAAAAAAAGAAAGTAATGTATATGGAATAATAAGATCAATTTTTCCGTAAAAAGGTGCATTTCCGGAAGCAACGATAAGGCTCCAAATTCTCAATGTTGATGATGAGGATTTGGGCTTTTTTGATTGTTGAGCGTACTATGTCAAATCCTTTTTTTCCCATTTTTAAGTATAGGAAATACACCTACCACCGTGAATTTCCAAAAAATGGTTTAGTAAGTAGCAACTAACAGTGAACTCTATGTTCATTCACCACGCT
>NZ_BORE01000027.1:0-42648 GCF_018333015.1 Bacillus sp. J14TS2
ATGTGAAGAAAGAAATTATCCGGTATTAGCTCGCGTTTCCGCGAGTTATCCCAGTCTTACAGGTAGGTTGCCCACGTGTTACTCACCCGTCCGCCGCTAATCGTCAAGGAGCAAGCTCCTATCTGATTCGCTCGACTTGCATGTATTAGGCACGCCGCCAGCGTTCGTCCTGAGCCAGGATCAAACTCTCATAAAAGTGTTGTTTCTACTCAATTGCTGGCAATGGTTCAAAACCATTTATCCAATATTTATTGACGTTCGTTTCGTTCAGTTTTCAAAGATCAAATTCTTGTTCGCCGCCTCGACAGCGACTTTCTTATAATACTTTATTCGATTAAGAAAGTCAAGACTTTTTTTCATGTTGTTGTTTGCTGTTTTTTCTTTGTCATCAGCGACGCTTACTAATATAACAAGAATTATATTCTTCGTCAATACTTTTTTTGAAAAATTATTCCATTTTATATTTTATATGGAATAATCCGGGCGTTTTCGATTCTACTTGAAAGGAATCTATCACATCCTTTTCTACGAGATGTTCAATCAATATGTTTAGATCAGTCCCATAATAAGTTAATTCAGGATGGGATTTAATTTCATTCATATTCCAATCAGGCTGCATTTTTAATATTTTCTTTACATGTTTGGTCCCAGCCGCTGTTCTAGAATAAATTAAAAATTCACTCGCGATAAAAAGCAACTCTAATCTTTTTTCAATTGGTTCATCACTTTTCGTTAGTTCTTCATATAACTTATAAATTTCTGGATCTAATTGTTTCACCTGATTCCAGACAGTGAGCTCAGGATGCAAACCTTTTTCAATAATGGCTAAACGGGCTAGATGATGCAGAGAGTGGACAGTGTGATTAAATGCATCCATAAACTGTTTTGTCTCAAAGAACCCTTTGGCCATCCAATATCTTCTAATTAACTTAGCGAATTCAATCCCTGTTTTTATTTCCCTTTCATATAATGGGAAGTCTTCAAGTTCATTTTGGAGATTAAAGAGATAATCATTTTTATCAAATAGAATCTTGCCAACATGAACCCATTCGACAATTTTTCTATTAGTCCCAAGCAATAACCATTCCCTCAATTGCTGATCACTAACAATTTGCAAGGCAATTTTAACATCCTCAAATTGATAGTGCTTCAAAATCGTTGGTTCTTTCTCTATATCATAAACGATTACAAGTAAGATAATGTCAAAGTTGTTTGTAATGGCAGGGATATGAGGTTTCTTATGAATTTGTAAAACCCCCAGAGAATTTTCCATGCTTGCTCGCTCTTGATATATATGTCTTAAAATATCCTCCATCCTGTTTTACCCTCCAAATAAATCGATTTAAAATATAGGTTTCGACATTTTTCTATAAATTCCTTCTAACTGACACGAGCATAGAGTAAATAAATCTAAGTACCCATCATTTCATTGCTTAATTGCAAAAGTTTTTTCGATTTTTCGCCATCAAAGTTTAAGTAATTAATGGGACGTGTACCATTGATTATGGTATAGTTTATTTTCAGGAGGGCTTGTAATGGCAAAAAAATATTCGAGTAAGATAAATAAGATCCGTTCTTTTGCATTGGGTCTAATCTTTATCGGTTTCATTATTATGTATGTAGGGATTTTCTTTAAAAACCATCCTTTAGTGATGACCATCTTTATGTTGCTTGGGCTACTTGCTATCGTTGCCAGTGTCTTCATCTATTTTTGGATTGGTATGCTTTCAACTAAGGCTGTACAGGTTGTCTGTCCGAATTGCGGTAAGACGACGAAAATATTGGGTAGAGTAGACATGTGTATGTATTGTCATGAACCTTTAACTATTGATCCTAATCTTGAAGGGGTCGAATTCGACGAAAAATACAATCGAAAAAGAAGACAATAGAGGAATTTTCGAGGGGAAATCCCCTCCTCAAACTTCCTTAAGCAATTAGATTTACTAGATTCACAAACTTCGTTTCAGAAATGAAAGATTCATGTTATAATATAATTAAGTACAAGAATTTAACAGATAGTTGGTGAGACATTGAATATTTTAAACAGCAGATTGTACAGCATTTTGGAAACGGTGTCTTTTTTCTTCCTTTTAAATATCCTTTGGTTTATTATGTGTCTTCCAGTCATTACGATTTTCCCAGCAACAGCTGCGATGTTCGGAGTGGTTCGGCAATATATAATGAAGAAAGATTCAGCCGTATTTGTACCTTTTTTTCGTTTCTTCAAAGATAATTTTAAACAAAGCTTTATTTTAGGGATCATCGTTTTAGTTTTTTCGTATATCTTCTATATTGATTTTATGCTGATCAGTAGTTTAGGAAATGTGATGCAAAACCTTTTGTTGGCCTCCTTATTTTTAATTGCTCTTATTGGAACATTAACATTCGTCTATATTTTCCCAATGATGGTACATTATAAATTAACTTTATGGTCAACCATTAAAAATTCATTCTTCTTTTCGGTAAAATATTTCCCGACTACACTTTTATCGATTATTTTTATAGGACTAATGCTGGTTGTTTTATATTATTTGCCAGTTGCCTTTCTCATGATCTTTAGCTTTATGGCATATGTTACCTTCCTTATCTGTCATAGCCGTTTCCATAAGGAAGGAGAGCTTGCAAAGAAACATCAATTAACACAGGAGCAGCCTTCCGTTGAGGGGTAGTAAGAATCGTCTAGGATTAGGGGTACTTCCAACAGTGATGCCAGGATAAACGAAGTTTTAGCAAAAAAATAGCAACCTATTCTCCAATAGGTTGCTATTTTTTAATTTTTCAATGTGTCTTTTTATCGTGACAATCAGGACAAACACCATAAATTTCCATCCTATGAGAGTCCACTTTAAAGCCAGTGACATGTGCAGCTAATTGCTCTACATCGTCTAGTCCTGGATAATGAAAGTCAACAATTTTACCACAATGCTCACAAATAGCATGATAGTGGTCAGATGTCACAAAATCAAATCTACTTGAGGCATCTCCATACGTAAGCTCTTTGACTAGGCCTGCTTCACGAAAAACACGTAAATTATTATATACGGTTGCAACACTCATGTTCGGGAACTTACCTTCAAGTGATTTATAAATTTCATCTGCAGTTGGGTGTGACATCGATTGGACAAGAAACTCCAAAATCGCATGACGCTGAGGAGTGATTCGAACTCCAGTTTCCTTTAGTGTGTGGATTGCTTCTTTTAATTGATGTTCTGACACCGTCATGCACCTCTTTTCTAACATAAAATTGATTATCTATTTATAATTCTTATAATTAAGTTTACTAAAAATTAGTTGATACGTCAATGTATCCACTTAATCATGAAGGTTCATTTCTTCATAGCCTAAGGTATGATTCACATATCGAGCGGATACAAATAATAAATCGGAAAGCCGGTTTAAATACGGAAGGACAAAGTCATTTTGAACCTCCACGGCAACTGCTAATCTTTCCGCTCTCCGTACTATCGTTCTTGCAGTATGTAATGTGGCACCAGCTGGATGTCCTCCTGGTAAAATGAAATTTTTAAGCTGAGGTATTTTTTCTTCCCACTGGTCAATCAACGTCTCCAATTCAAGCACATCTTTTTCCAAAACTTTCCATGCTACTTCTTTTTCTGGTGGGGTAGATAGTTCTGCCCCTACATGAAAAAGCATTGTTTGGATTTTGTGAAAAGCTTTTTTTAGGTTATTTATTTGCTCATTTTCCATATTATGAAGATGACTTAGTGCCAACCCAATCATTGAATTCGCTTCGTCAACTGTTCCATATGCATCCACTCGAATATCATGCTTAGATATTCGACTTCCATATACTAAAGAAGTTGTGCCTTTGTCGCCTGTCTTTGTATATATCTTCATTATATTCCCTGTCCTTCCATTCATGAATATCTTTAAACGATGTTCAAAAGTGCGGTAAGGATTTCTACTAAGTGCCAGCACGTCCTTCGATAGCCCGTTGGCTTGTTCCTACGTTGCTCGAAAAAGAAAGCCACTTTCCTTCGTCTGATGTGGATTCTGCGAAGTTTTCCTGTGAGCAACATGAAAATCAGTATATCCTGTACAAGTCCGCCTCGATCTTTCGATATACTGAATATACGCTTGGTCCTTTTTATCCTCTTTTTTTGAACATGCACTTAAAATAAAAAGTGGGCTGAAATAAATCAGCCCGGAAAAATTTATATGCAATGAGGAGGTATGCCCTACTTTACTTTATGCGCGGGTGCTTATTTAGAATGGACAACAGCCGGCTTTTTCGAAAAATAGGCCATTATTTTTCACTATTGTTAAAAAATTTATAAAATTCTAGCTTGTAGCTGCATTTCGGTTTGACATCCGACACCTAGCTTCATTGGCGAAGATCTTAGCAGACATCCACTTACAGCGATCACTTAAGATAGGTTAGTTTGGATAAAATTCAATGCTTCTTGCACATGACCGCTTACTTTGACTTTACGCCATTCCTTGGCTACTTTACCCTCTTTATCAATAATAAATGTCGAGCGTTCAATCCCCATAAATTCTTTCCCAAACATTTTCTTCGACTTCCAGACATCAAATTTCTCAGCTACTTCATGTTCATTATCAACAAGCAATAAAAATGGCAATCCATGCTTATCAATGAATTTCTCATGCTTCTCAAGTTGGTCTGCGCTTACACCCAAAATCACGGCATCTAATGCGGAGAAATCTTCATGATGGTCTCGAAAATCACAAGCTTCGGTTGTACAACCAGGGGTCATATCTTTCGGATAAAAATATAAAACCACATGTTTTTTTCCTCGAAAATCTGACAGCTTGACCATTTCTCCATTACTGGCTTGGAGTTGAAAATCTGGTGCCATCTCATTCACAGTTACAGACATCAATAAGTTCCCCCTCTGTTCATCATTTCATTAAGCGTACAAAAAAATGTGCGGGAATTCAAATATTTGATCATTTAGGCCGTTCATAATCTATAAAGGTTCGTACTACAAAAGCGGCTGGGATTGTATAACCTAGTAAAGCTTCGATCATTACAAATAGGCGGCCAATTCCAACAGGCACTACATCTCCAAAACCCACTGAAAATAAGGTTATCGCACTTAAATATAAAGAGGTTGATAAACGCTGATTCCAACCACTAGATTCCTGGAGTGAAGAATCAATGATCACCGTCCAGCCCTTAATCTCCAATAAAAGAAAAAGTAGCCCAAAACCAATCATGATCACCACATATGTACAGCCTAAAAAGGCGAAATTTTCAAAAGAAACTTGTTTATATTTAAAGCGATTAGGGATAAACAATAATCTTAATGCGAAAAGAATACAAATGATTACTGCAAAAAAGATAATATACCACATTAACATCACTTTTCCTTTCTGTTCTATATGTTACGAAAATAAAAATGCGAATAGAACTAAGAAAAGCAGAGGCGACTGGTTAGCGTCGTCCAAATTTCAAGTCTTCTGACGAGATATAGGAAACACGATGAGCTGAAGCGAAGTTGACTCATCGTCGAAGAAGTCGTAAATTTGCTGGGAACCGAAGCTAGATGGAGAAAAGCAGAATCAACTGGTTAGCGACATCCTTTAAAACTTGATTCCCTTTCATTGCGCAGTTTACGCAGAACGTCTACAATAATAGAAGCTTGTGGATTTATAAGAATGCAAATTCGCATAAAATGATTATGCTTTATACACCGAGAAAAAAGGAGTCTTAACGATGAATGTTACACAATCAGAAAGCATCCAAAAAGAAGCGACGAAACATATTGTTGGAGGAGTAAACAGTCCATCCCGTTCCTATAAAGCTGTCGGCGGCGGAGCCCCGATTGTCATGGAAAAAGGAAATGGTGCGTATTTATATGATGTAGATGGTAATCGATATATTGACTATTTAGGGGCGTACGGACCTATTATCACAGGCCATGCCCATCCACATATTACAGACGCTATTAAAAAGGCGGCTGAATTGGGGGTCTTATATGGTACTCCCACTCCCCACGAAGTGAGATTTGCAAAAATGATTAAGGAAGCTATTCCATCCCTTGATAAAGTTCGATTTGTAAATTCCGGTACTGAAGCTGTCATGACGACGATTCGCGTGGCGAGAGCCTACACTGGAAGAGATAAGATTTTAAAATTTGCTGGTTGCTACCATGGCCATTCAGATCTTGTTTTGGTTGCAGCCGGCTCTGGTCCATCGCAATTAGGAATGCCTGATTCTGCCGGAGTCCCACAAAGCATTGCTAAGGAAGTCATCACGGTTCCTTATAATGATATTGAGGCATTTCGAGATGCTATCGAAAAATGGGGGCCTGAAATTGCGGCAGTTCTAACCGAACCAATTGTAGGTAATTTTGGCATTGTTGAACCCTTCCCTGGTTACCTAGAGGAAGTGAAGAAATTAACGCATGAGGCTGGTTCCCTTTTGATTTTTGATGAGGTGATTACTGCTTTTCGTTTTATGTATGGTGGAGCCCAGGATTTACTTGGTGTTACCCCAGATTTGACTGCACTTGGTAAAATTATCGGTGGCGGCCTTCCAATCGGTGCCTATGGAGGGAAAAAGGAAATTATGGAAAAAGTTGCTCCTCTTGGCCCAGCATATCAGGCAGGTACCATGGCTGGAAATCCGGCTTCCATGTTATCAGGAATTGCTTGTTTAGAAGTTTTACAAAAAGAAGGGGTGTATGAACAACTTGATCAGCTAGGGGCCCTTTTAGAAAAAGGAATTTTAGAGGCTGCCAACAAATATAATATTTCCATTTCCATTAATCGTTTAAAAGGGGCTTTAACCGTTTATTTTACACAGGAAAAGGTTATAAACTATAATCAAGCAGAAAGCACGGATGGAGAACTTTTCGCGCGGTTTTTCAAGCAAATTCTTCACCATGGTATTAATCTTGCTCCATCTAAATATGAAGCTTGGTTTATTACAACCGCTCATACAAAGGAAGACATTGAAGAAACAATAAAAGCTGTTGAACTTTCATTTGCACAGCTTTCCAATACCTAATTTTACTAAGAGAGAAAATTGTAAAGCGCCTGAATAGAGATAGGCTGTTCTTCCAAAACGCTATCCGTTCTTATCACCCAATGAAAGGAAAATGTATATGAAGCTTGGTGCCCGCATGTTAAAAACGGGAATAGCCATCATTTTGGCTTTAATGCTTGCAGAGCTTCTCCATATTCCAACACCTGCTTTTGTTGGGATTGCGGCTATTTTTGCTATACAGCCAACGATTTATCGATCTTATTTAACCGGCCTTGAACAGGTACAAGGAAATATTCTTGGAGCTGCCATAGCTATCGGCTTCGTACTTGCTTTTGGTAATCATATTTTAGTGATCGGCTTAGCTGCAGTTGTGGCTATTGGCCTTATGGTTAGATTTAAACTTGAAAATGCGATCCGTCTTGCCCTTGTGACAATCGTGGCTGTAATGGCAGCACCAACGGACGATTTTCTTCAAGTAGCCTTATTACGTTCAGGTTCGATTTTCCTAGGAATCGTCTCATCATTTATTGTGAACCTAGTTTTTCTACCGCCTAAATACGAGACAAAGCTTTTCCAAGGCATTTCTTCAGTAACAGAGGATATTATTAAATGGACGAGATTATCCACTCGCTTTGCCTCAGAAGAAGGTCTTTTAAAAAAGGATCTAGCCCAATTAAAAGAACGTTCATCAGGAAATAATCAACTATATTCCATGTATAAGGAAGAAAGAAAATATTTTCGGAGAAGTGAATATTCCAAGGCAAGAAAGCTTGTCATTTATCGGCAAATGATTCATGTTAATCACAATAGCCTAGCCATTTTAAATTTACAGCATAAATATGAAAATGTCTTACACCAATTACCTGAGGATTTACAAGTTCACACACGCAGAAGACTAGATTTCCTGCTAAGTTATCATGAACAATTATTAATGAAATTTATGGGGAGAGTGCGGCAAGAAATAGAACTAGATCCTTTTCAAGATGAAAATGTGGAAATCAGCCAACTTTTTGATCGCTTTATTACAGAAGTGAAGAAAGACGAAGATTATAATGAGTATCAACCCTATCATCTGATTCACTTTTTCTCAGCTTTACTTGAATATGAAGAACAACTGGAACACCTAGATCGATTAATTCGTTCCTTCCAACTGTATCATAAGAAAGACGCCGTTTTTACAAAGTAAAAAGATGTGGCTGGTAAAAAGCCACATCTTTTTATATATTATTTCGCCTATCTAAATATTAGACTTAGCTAAACACCTAATTGCTGGACTTCAAAGAGTCGAGAATAGTTTCCTTGTTTCTGCATCAATTCCTCATGTGTTCCCATTTCACTGATTCGTCCATGTTCAATCAGTATAATTCGATCTGCATGGGTAATCGTAGACAGACGGTGAGCAATAATAAATGTTGTTCGATCCTTTGCTAAGATGTCAAGAGCCTCTTGGATAAGATGTTCACTTTCAAGGTCAAGTGCTGAAGTGGCTTCATCCAAAATTAAGAGCGGTGGATTTTTAAGAAAGACACGGGCGATTGCAATCCTTTGTTTTTGCCCACCAGATAGCTTAACCCCTCTCTCACCAACCATTGTCTCATAGCCATCAGATAGATTGATAATAAATTCATGAGCATTTGCGGCTTTTGCGGCTTGATAAACCTCTTCATCAGTTGCTTCTGGTTTTCCTAGCAAAATATTGGCTTTCACAGAGTCACTAAATAAAATATTATCCTGCAGTACCATTCCAATGCGATCTCGCAGACTTCGTACTTTTAAATGGCGAATATCTTCTCCATCTAAGAGCACTCTTCCGGAACTAACATCATAGAACCGTGGAATCAAACTGACAAGTGTTGATTTGCCTCCTCCACTCATACCAACGAGTGCAATCGTTTCACCTGTTTGTACATGCAAATGAATATCTTCTAAAACAGGCTTCTCCTTTTGATCATAGGCAAAAGTAACATGATCAAATTGAATATCTCCTTTTACTTGCGCCGGTTCAATCGCATCAGGTGCATCTTCAATATCATATTTTTCATCAGCTAATTGAAACACTCGGTCCATCGAAGCAATAGCTTGAGTTAAGGTTGTTGACGAATTCACTAAACGTCTTAAAGGATTGTACAATCTCTCAACATACCCCATAAAAGCAACCAAGGTCCCAATTGAAAGATTTCCGTTGATTACCTGGTAACCTGAGTATGTAATAACAATTAATGGGGCTAAATCAGTAATCGTATTGACGACAGCAAAAGCCTTTGCTGTCCAACTTGTATGAATTAATGCCCTGTTTAAAAAATGACTGTTGTTTTGATCAAATTGCGTTTGCTCGTGGTCCTCGATCGCAAAACTTTTGATGATCGACATTCCTGCAACTCTTTCATGTAGATAACTTTGAACCTGTGCAAGTGCTTGAGATCGTTGTCGAGTAAGTTTGCGCATATTCCCAAAGAAATAACGAACAGATATGATGTAGAATGGGAATACGGCCAGAGAAACAAGTGTTAACGGAACATCAAGTGATACCATAATAATAATCGCAATAATAACTGTAGCCGCATCAAGCCATAGATTCATTAGTCCAGTGATAACAAAGTCCTTCGTTTGCTCGACATCATTAATAACCCTTGAAATGATCTCCCCTGCTCGAGTATTGGAGTAAAATTTAAAACTTAATTTCTGAATATGTGTAAATAAGCGATCTCGAATATCATATAAAACTTTATTAGCTGTCCACTGTGCAAAATATTGTCTGAAGTATTCAACAGGTGGCCTGATGATAATGAAAAGCGTAAACATGATGCCCATCGTCCAAAATAATTGAGTGGTTTTTTCCGTAGCAGTCATATTTTCCGCACTAATGACATCATCAATCACATACTTCATTAACATCGGAATAAGAAGCGGAATCGCAAATTTAATTACTCCTATAATAAGGGTCCAAAATATCCTCCAGCGATACGGTTTAACAAACTTTAAATATCTTTTGATAACTCCCAAACCAAAAACTCACTCCTAACATAGAAAAGCAAAAACGCCTTGATCAGCTGAGACAAGAAAAGTCCGGTTTTGACTTTTATTGGTTCAGGTTATTTCAACATCGGCTAAGTTCGCGACGTCCTAGCGTTTCATCTGCACTAGTACATCCTGTACGTCGCAACGCCGATGGGCTTGCATTCTGCGAGCCTCTCGGGGCTAAGCGCTGGAAGCTAGACAATAGAGAAGCAAAAGCGCTTATTCACGAATGAGTAGGTAAAGCTGTGTCCTGTACATCCTATACGTCTCTAGCAACCTCCTGACCTGAATCCAGCAAGCCTAACCTCTATAACTCAAATAGCGGTCATACCAAATATCTATAAAATCTGCTGAAAATGGGCCTTTTCTTTGCCGAATCCAAAAGATAAGCTTTTCCACATTTCTTTTTAAGATATGGTCAATCTCTTCGGGATATCCCATATGTAATCGATTGTATTCGTATTCATCCTCATCTAGAAGTGAATATGTCATGTCTGGAAACACTTTAATATCCAAATCATAGTCGATGTATTTTAACGCCTCTACATCCACAACAAAAGGGGAGCCTAAGTTACAGTAATAATAAATACCATCGTCCCTGAGCATTCCAATAATATTGAACCATAAGTTTGTATGAAAATAGGTAATCGCTGGTTCACGAGTGATCCATGTTCTCCCATCTGATTCCGTTACTAACGTATGATCATTTCCACCAATAAGTAAATGACTATTTGCTTTCAATACTTTCGTTTCTTCCCAAACACGATGTAAATGACCATCATGTTTGTAACTGTGTATTTGTATATTCTCTCCTTCAACTGGAATTTGCATTGATTTCTCCTACTTTCTCTCTCCCTATACAATCGTTTCCTTGGTTAAAGTACGTTTCAAGTTTTATTAATATTTTTATTATAACGTTTTTCGTTCTCTTTTAAAACCAATCCGTTTACACATTTTCCTTTGAAAGAAGAATACAAAAAAATAAAGGTCTAACTTTCAAATGAAAGTTAGACCTTTGTTGGACATTATTGTTGTCCGTAATTTCCAGAGTTATTTGCTTTGTTAGCTTCTGCTTTTTTATTACGCTCTTTTACAGATTGAGCATCTGTTTCGCTAGCGAATTCAGTCTCGTAATTTCCTTGTGTGCTAGCAGCGTTTTGTTGTTTTACTTTTTCAACGTTTGTGCCCGCTTGAGATTTTTTGTTTGCCAATGGTATCACCTCCACGTTTGTTAATGTAACCAAACATGAAATTTTAATCCCAAAAAAACAAAAAAAATTTTAAAAGTGCACATTCAAAAGGTGGATAAAAAGAACAAAGTCGGTTAAGGCGCTGAAGCCTTCGAGCACAAGGAAAGCTCCTTCCAATCCACATCGCACGAGGGAAAAGTGATTTTCTTTCCCGAAGAGCGGACTTGCGTGTGTATGGTGAACTTCGACGTTCGACACAGGACGTATCGGGACTTACTCGAAGATCTTATATCCTGCAGTGTCATTTTTACCAGACTTTTTGAACATCCTCTAAAAGTTACGAACTGCTTCCTATACGAGAATAGAGCGCCCGCCATCTACAATAATCGTTTGTCCTCTGATCATCCAAGCATCATCAGAGACTAAAAATAAAATAGTCTTTACAATATCATCGATTTCGACTATTCGTCCTGCAGGGGTATGTTTTCTTGCATCCTCTAGCAGCTCTTCTCGATTCGGGAAATGTGTTAAAGCTTCTGTATCAATCGCTCCACCTGAAACAGCGTTCACCACAATGTTTTTTTGCGCTAATTCAACAGCTAAATACCTTGTAAGTGACTCGACAGCCGCCTTTGATACGCCCACATTTGTATAGTTCTCTAAATAACGAATCGAGCCTAGAGAACTTAAGCTCACAATCCTTCCTCCACCTGTTTTTTCCATTAACCTTGCGGCTTCTTGAGCACAGAAAAGTACTCCTTTCCCGTTAATATTCATTGTCCAATTCCAGTGCGTTTCTTCGATTTCCATAATAGGTCGCAAAACACCTGAAGCTGCATTATTAATTAAAACGTCCAGCCTGCCAAATTCCTGATCAATTGTAGCAAACATCGCCTTAATTTTATCCACATCGCCTATATTCGCTCGAACAATGAGAGCTTTTCTGCCTATTTTCTCAATTTCCTCCGCAGTTTCCTTAGCCTTACTTTTACTACGTGCATAGTTTACTACAATATCATATCCTAGTTTTGCTAAAGCGATCGCTGTTGCCTTACCTACACCACGACTACTTCCTGTGACGAGTGCTACTTTATTCATTTTTCATCAACCTTTCTTTTTCCTATGTATAGTTTACCTTGATGTCGATGCTTGGACAATAAAGAGCATTTTTAATTAATGCTTTTCATGCTGTACATCTCTTTATAGGCTTTCCAAATCTTTTGATGTGGTACAGGGAACGCGAGAGCTTCAAGCTCCTCTTGCGTAACAAGACGAACCTCATCTGGATGATTCAATGTTTTGATGATCTCGCCTGCAAAAACATCCATTGACCATGTTAAATGAGAAAAAACATGATCCACATGAGTAAAAGTCCCTGTTTCAAGCTGTATATTTTCCTTGTATTCTTCCTTTAGATATCTGGATAATGCTTGTCTTTGGGTAGAGTATTGCTTAGTTGTAACTACTTCTGTTGTAGGAAATTCCCAGAGATTCGCTAGTAGGCCTTCATTCGGTCTTTTGCGAATAAGATAACGATCATCAGTTGTTTTTAATACGGCTGATACTAAAGAGAGATGCTTCACTGATTTTTTCCGTGTCTTAATTGGCAGTACTTGTTCCTTCCCATTCGCATACCCTTGACAATGCTCCCTTACTGGGCAAAGCAGACAGGCGGGAGATGTTGGCGTGCATATAAGGGCTCCTAATTCCATTAAAGCTTGATTAAAGTATGAGGGATTGGCCGGATCAATTAAGGTCCGAACAGCTGCTTCAAATACTTTTCTTGTTGAAGGCTTTGCTATGTCTTCTTCGATTAATAAGATTCTAGATAGCACACGCATAACGTTTCCATCTACAGCTGGCTCTGGTTTTCCATAGGCAATACTTAGAATCGCACCAGCTGTATAGGGGCCGACCCCTTTTAATTTTGAAATTTCTTTTTGAGTATCGGGCACTTTCCCTTCGTATTGCTCCACTACTTCTTTTACAGCTGAATGCAAATTTCGAACACGGGAATAGTATCCTAGACCCTCCCATATTTTGAGAATCGATTCATCATCGGCAGCAGCAAAAGCTTCCATCGTAGGGAATGCTTTCATAAACCGTTCAAAATAGGGAATGACTGTATCTACCCTTGTTTGTTGTAACATAATTTCCGATACCCATACTTTATATGGGTGATTATCTTTTCGCCACGGAAGATCACGTTGTTCTTCTACAAACCAGTCAAGCAAATCTTCACGAAATTGTTGAATATTTATATCATTACGTTCTAAATTAGATTCTTCCATATTTAACGCTCCTACAGGTTAATTAATACTCCATTTAGGGAATCATAAAAATGATAGGACTTCAAGTCCCATATTGCATTCTCAATTTTTTTAAAATATTATTAAAATAAGGAATCAAAGATCACGAATACCCTTTTCTAAGGAGGATTTAGTTTGGATACTGCCACTCATTTTGCCATGGGTGTTGCGATTGGTGGGCTCGCTACCCTAGATCCAGTTGTTGCTGAAAGCACCGCCAATACTCATAGTGTTTTAGTAGCGGCCATCATTGGATCGCAAATACCTGATATTGATACTTTTTTAAAACTACGTAATAATGCCGTTTATATAAGGAATCACCGCGGAGTGACTCACTCTATACCTGCTATTTTATTTTGGCCACTCGTTGTGACGGCTTTGGTTGCTTTCATTTTCCCAGAAGCCAATTTATTTCATTTGTGGCTTTGGTCCTTTGCAGCTGTTTTTTTACATGTCTTTGTTGATATTTTCAATGCCTACGGGACTCAGGCATTACGGCCTTTCTCGGCAAACTGGGTCGCATTGGGGGTTATTAACACCTTTGATCCGATCATCTTTGGACTACACATCTTAGCTATTTTCATTTGGGCATTTGGAGCAGACCCCGGTGCCACATTTTTAACCCTATATATTGTTGTATTTTTCTACTATCTTCTGCGGTTTATTATGCAGAAGGTCGTAAAGTCAGCCGTACTAAAAACCATTCCAGATGCGGAAGAAATCATTATCGCACCTACGATGCATTTTAATCAATGGCGATTGGCTGTGATTTCAAAGGAATTTTTCTATGTTGGCCGGGCGTTTAAACGTTCCATTACCATCTTTGATAAATTTAATCGGATTCCTGTCCCTGAAACCCCAGAAATTGAAGCTGCAAAACAAGATAAAAATGTTTCAGCTTTCTTATCTTTTTCTCCAATATATCGTTGGGAAATTAAAGAATTCGATGATTATAAAGAAGTGCGTTTTATTGACTTAAGATATAGAAGTAATGGACATTACCCCTTCGTTGCCATTGTGCATTTAGACGCGGAGCTACAAATCCTCACTTCCTATACTGGCTGGATTTATAGTGAGGAAAAACTTAGAAAAAAATTAAATATAGTTATCGACTAAGGGCGGGACTTTGCCAGCTATCCTTTGGACGTATGTTTTTCAGTTTGTAATCCATAATAAAGGTGACGACTTAAAAACCGTCAACTAAAGGAGGGTGTCCCATTGCGTAATAAAGCAAAAGATTTCCCATATAAAAATGAAAATAAATTTGAAGGTGAACCACGAGCAAAGGCTGAATATTCTCCAATGCGAGCAAATGGAACGATTAATACCGATCCACAAGGCAAAATGAGAGCATCTGGGAATCGAGAAGATAATTCCAATCAGTCCTGATTATTCACCAACAAGGAGGATTTTCAATGGGTAAAAGCGATGGGAATACACATCAAAACCGTAGTTTAAGTCCTTTTAACCGCGGGTTTTATAATCCGAAAAAAATGAGTTCTCAAGTAAATGGGCAAACAGAGCTTTCCCAAACAGACATCATCAGAGAAAGAAATGCTGTAACACGATACAAAAAATAAAGTGAAACTTCAATCAGTGGGGGTTTTACACTGATTGTTAGTTGAACAAATCGGGCTTTTACTGGCTGTTGATCCCCCACTTACAATTCTAGTTTACTTTTCACGCATTCTTGAAGTGGGAGCCAGTTAATGCGGGATAAAGCTGACCTTCATCCAGTGGGAGCAATCTCTCACTGGATGATTTTTATTCCACATTAAAAAGCAGTCATATCCCATGATTAAAATTTCACTTTATACTTTTTTAAGTAAGGAAATTGGCAATGCCTCCTCTTCCCCTGCTCCATTTAATCGATAGCCCCAGGCAAACACCCCTTTTAGATAATCGATTTTAAAATAAGTCCCAGGTGCCCCTTCTACCGCATAAATTTCACCGGGGATAAAATCAGCCGGGGATAACAAGTAAGCCTCTGCCATTACGGCTCTTCGTTCCATAACAGCAAATTCATTGACCATCCCAAGTTGTTCAGCCTTTCTTGCCTTCTCTTTCGTTAAAGCAATTTCGTGTTTAAGTTCTTCATTCGTCATTTCACTGTATTTTTTTTCCCTTTCCATTACAAAAATCCCCTTTACTCTCTTTGATCTAAAAAACGGCCAATCATGTCTATTTCAAAGCCTTTACGAAATAACGCTTGCTTCATCTTTTGGTTGTATTCATATCCTTCTAAATGTTGATATTTTCGATGAGCTTTTTCTCCATGTTTGAGAAGAGATTCCCATTCCTCATCTTCGTCTTTTTCATACTCAATTTCTTCGATTGCCACTGCGATAATTGAAAATGGAAAACCCTTCGTCTGTAAAAACTGCTCCAACTTTTGCTTTAATATCTTTTCAGAGAGTTTTTTATTTTTCATCGCATATTTATTGCCCAACTGAATAGCGTGATCAATTTGGTCTGCTTTTTTGTAAAGAGCTAATGCCTCTTCTATGTTTGCATTTGAAATATCCTTTTGTAATAGTTCCTGTTTTATATTAGCTGGACCTTTCTTCCCCGCATTTATTTGCGTACGCACATAAGCCTTCGAAAACTCCAGATCATCCACATAGCGATGCTCCTGTAATTTTTGCATTACTTGTTCAATGACTTGTTCATTCCAATCTTTTTTAGCTAAATGCTTCTTAATTTCGCCTTCGGCTCTCATACGGAATGATAAATAATGGATCGCTTCATTATAGGCTTTTCGAATTTCGTCCTCATATTGTAGCTGAACAACCTCAAAATCAGCTAATTCTTTGCCTTTTACTAATCCATTTCGAATTAATATCGCTTCATCCACACTAAAAGCGTATTTCTCATCCAAATAAAGATTATAGCGATCTGCTCTTTTCTTTTGCGCTGTAATTTTGGTGATGATCGCCACCGCTAATCACCCCTGCTTTCTTATTTACTGGCTCTATTTTACCATAATCTCTTGCATGTATGTTTATCAAGGTTTTTGAGAAAAATGATAGGGAAAGCCACGATCAGAAGGAGTTGGTCCTTATGAGCAAAAATAAAAACGTTCAAACGAAGAGTACATTATCTACAACACAAGAAGTGCTTTATGCAAAAGAATTTAAACAGGCAGATCGAGCTGGCGGTTATACGCATTCAAGAAGAAAATAACACAATATAATGGAGGGTTCAGATATGGGTAGAGATGATCGAAGAAAGGCCCGTGACAAGAATAAACAAAAGCTTCCGCAGGTGCCAAACAATATGAAATCGGATGGTCTTGATGTAGAATTTTCACAAGAAGCAGCAGATCAAAATGACCTAGAAGCCATGGAAAGAGCAGACGAAGCGGACAAAAGGGCGCAAAGACGTAAAAATTAATATCTGCAAGACCAAGGAATTAGGGATGGACATTGTTCGCGTCCATCCCTAATCTTTTATTAGTCTATATTATTTTTACTATTGTGTAGAACAGCCTGAGGCCGTTGCCCAACAATTAGTTGTGTTCCATCTGAGTAACCTTCTTCTCTGCCTTCTAACTCTTTTATTAATAATTGCCGTAAAGTATTTATTTTATGAGCGTATGGTTGTTGATTGATTAAATTTTTCGTTTCATAAGGATCTGCTTTTAAGTCAAAAAATTGCTCTTCACCAGTTTGTGAATACCAAATGAATTTTTCTTTTCCATTGACAATAAAATGATGTGATTGCCTGCCTTGAGTGTGTTCACCATGAAGGTACTCTCGCCAGTCACTCTCTCCATCCTTAGTTAATGGAAGGATACTTTTTCCTTCTACACTTGAGGGAATTTCTATATCTGCAACATCTAATAAGGTTGGCATGATATCACGTAATTCCACTACACGAGAGCAAGTCGTTCCTTTTTTCAATCCCAATTGATTCCCCGGATCTGAAAGGATAAAAGGAACTTTTGCGCTTCCTTCATAGGCTAAAGATTTTCTCAATAAATGATGATCTCCTAATAATTCCCCATGATCTGAAACAAATAAAATGACCGTATTATTATAAACCTGATATTCAATAAGACTTTGGATAAACCGCCCTATTTGATCATCAATATGGGCAATCAAAGCATAATAAGCAGCTCTCGCTCTTTTCAAACGTTGCTTCGGCACATTCCCGCCTCCAGCAGTTGGCAACAGGCCTTCCTGGCGTTCATCTAGGTCATTTGCCCAATCCCCTATAACAGGTTCATCCATATCCAGACTCATATAATAATCGAAATAAGCCTGTGGTGGATCAAACGGAGGATGCGGGCGGACAAAGGACATTTTTAAAAAGAACGGTTTGCTTGGATCTCTTCTTCTTAAGAAATCAATCGATTGTGTCACAACCCAATTGGTTGGATGAAATTCTTCGGGTAAATGCCATGGTCGACTCATAGCAGAAGCATTACAATCCAAACCGATATCAGTTAGATCGCGATGCCCGCCAAGTCGTTCTCTAAGCCAAGGTAAATAATCATCTGTATGGTCAAAGGATTCTTGAACTGGTGTGTCCTTCATTCGGTTATGATGTAAATAGCCATCATGTAAAATAACATTATGAAAGCCACATAAATTCCGGGTTGGATATACATGCATTTTCCCAACAGCTTGCGTATGATATCCAGCTTGGCTCATTTCTTCTGGAAGCAAATGAGGATATTGATAGGGAACCCGATCCTGATAGCCGACTCTTCCATGCGATCGCTGAGACATACCAGTTAAAACGGCGGCTCGCGCGGGGACGCAAGTAGGGGTCGCGGAATAAGCATTCGTAAATCGAACACCCTGGAGGGCAAGTTGATCGAGATTAGGCGTTTCTACAGCAGGATGGCCAGCAATACTTAAACAATCAAAACGCATTTGATCGACCATTATCATCAATATATTTGGTTTCATTTTGTGCTCCTTCTTTTAAGGTTAATCAAAATATGTCTCTTTATTTGGATTTTCCAGATAGTCAAAAAGCATATGTATTTGTGCTTCAGTATTGCGATTTTGGGATAAAGCTGGCAAATGATTTTTCGAAAAAAATTGAACATCATCGGTTTCTACACCACTAGTCGCACTTCCCCCGACAATCTCACATTGAAAAAACAATTTGTAATAATGGTAAGGCTGGGGCGGGTGTGCATGTTTATGCGTATCGCAAACCGCAAGTAACTTTTTTACATTGACATCATAGCCTGCCTCTTCGGTGATTTCTTTAATAATATTTTCGGATGGAGAAAGACCAATATCACAAAAACCTCCAGGTAACGACCACGCTCCATCATAATTTTCTTGAACTAAAAGGATTTGGTTATTTTGAAAAACGGCTCCTCTTACATCCAATTTAGGTGTTTGATAACCGGTTTCATTCGCAAACAACTCATACACTTTTTCCATTTCTGTCCCGGAATAATCAGCCATGATTTCTACACTAATTTTTCGCAATTCTTCAAATCGTTCCAGATCATATACATCCTTAGAAAATGTTAATCCAGCTTGGGAAATGGCTTGAATTTTCTTCGCCCATTCTAACCATTTATATTCCATGTTTTCACCTCTAACATTCTTAAATTGCAGTCCCTCTTATAGACCATTTCGATAAAAATTGCCAAAATCCTTTGTTTTTCTCAATAGAAAAAAGGGAAAGCATTTTTCAGCTTTCCCTTCTTAGATTACTGTGTAGCAACCCTTCGGAACTTTTTAAAAATATTTTTGTCTTTTAAATTTTTGATCGTAGCTGGGACTAAGAAGCGGTCAACTCCGTAATATACTGTTCCATTGATGACAAATAAGAGAATGATGGCTACGGCAAGTAAGATTGGATTTGTGCTAATCGTTCCTGCAAGTAGGAAGTTCAAGTTCATGAATGCTCCTGCAATCAGAGCTGGGATTGTCAATGCGCCGACAATTAATCCAAGACCAACGAGTATTTCCCCTGCTGGGATCAAGATGTTGATAATCTTCACATTGGGAAGGGCAACATGTTCAAGGAAAGCGGCATACCATCCTTGGACAACTGGGGCTTCTCCTCCTGCTTTGGCTAACGCCCCTTGTAAAAATCCGCCTGCATCAAATGCGCCTAATTTATGCCAACCTGCTTCTAACCATTGAACACCTAACCAAATTCTTAATGCAGCCCATACAATTGCTACCCAACGATTTTCATACCATTTATTCATCATAATCACTCCTGTTTTTTATTGTTTGTGAAAGTATTCACATTAGAATGTAAAAAAATATTAGGACACTGTAGTGAATGTTTGTTATTTTATATTTGTTTGTGAATATTTTCACTAACTTTCTATAGATTTAATATACTATGAAATTCACTGGAAAGCAAGGTGTTTTTTTAAATGACACCTTTTTGTCAAAACTTGAAAAAGTACCCACGGAAAACCTCAACAAAAAAAAGAGTTAACACACCATACGGGTTTATGTAGATGTTATAAAGGATTAAATACTACCATACGAGTTTAAGTTACACCTTTCAGGATTAAAAAGGCTTCTTCATATTTGGTTGCACCTTCCCATCACTATTTGCTCCATCTGTTCCGCAACCTGAGTTCCTTTTTCAATACGACAGCTTGGTTATGTTGCTCATCTTTTGCAGCATAAAGTAAGCTAATGTCATTGTTTTTTGCTTTTTCCCATAACTTTTCAAAGGCAGCTTTCTTTTCTTCATCGTTTCGAAGTTCATTTACATATTTTTGCTCAAATTCTTCAAAACGTTGAGGATCATGCCCGAACCATTTTCTCAATTCGGAGCTAGGTGCCACCTCTTTCATCCACTCATCCAATTTTGCATCTGCTTTTTTTATACCTCGTGGCCAAATCCGGTCAACAAGAATTCGAAGGCCATCTGATTGGTCAAATGAATCGTATACTCTTTTTAGTTGAATCTTTGGCATAGTCTCCCCTCTCCTCTCTTGTGATCTTTCATCCTTATTCATGTTATCCCCTTTTACTGGTCATACTAACCCTATCATAGAAAAGGAGGCTTCACCCATGAAAAAGAACAAACAAAAAACAATCATTAACCAAGAAGACATGACCATTCGAGCAAATCTCAATAATCTAGAACCAGGTGATTCTGTCAATAAAGAACGTACACTTGAAACCGCGAACAGCAAACTAGCAAAAGATGAAATTCAACAACAAAATAACAATCTTTAGAAAAGCAGACCCATTTTTTGTTTTAGACAAGTTCAAAAAAATAATTAAGACACCTTTGCTTAATGTCACACATTTAATGGTGAAAAAAGATGAGGCTGAGACAAAAGTGTTTTCATACAAGACAAAACCGAACTACTACTAGGTTCATATACGCCGCTCCGGAAATATACTTCGCTTACCGCGGGCGGCTGGAGCTTTCTCAGGCTTACAGGATGTAGGTCACGAAGGCGTTGCGACGTACAGGATTAACTAGTGCAGACGAAGCGACAGGACGTCGCGTACCTATCCTTTGATCCTTATTCGCACTCCGGAATCTCACCGTTGTTTTTCCTCCCACAGGAGTCTGCGTATATTTCCTCCGCTAGGCAATACATTGTTCGTCTTTGAAGTTTAACATTTTAATTATGTCCTAGTCTCGTCGCTTTTTATATAACAAATGAAATGACCTCATTTCTCACAACAACTATATTAGGTTACATAATTAAATTTCTTAAGATATTTTTCAATCACTTTCTTGTTTTCATGCCACCATAAAATAGGGACATCTCCTACTTTTCTAAACCCTAATTTCTGCGCTAAACGATTTGAAGCTTCATTTCCAGCATCACAATCCCAGTACGGAGTTAACCCCAGTTCTTTACTTCTCTTTATAAAGTATGAACAAACGATTGTAGCTAGTCCCCTACCTCGATATTCATTTAATGTAATGATATCTGGAGCAATAAATTTGCCACCAATATAGAAGGTATTACAAACACTTACAAATTCATCATTTTTAAGTAAACAAAATCCAAAGGCATTTTTAAGATATTTATCAGAAGAACCCCAAAGATAGGAATAAGAACTATCAATTTGTGCTTTATATTTATTAAACAATTCTCCATTTATTGGCTTATTTTTAAATCCATCGGGTGTTTCTACATCTTGCACCATTTTATTGATTTCTTCCAAAACATAATGAGTTCTTTTTAATTGAACAACATTTCCTTCAAGTGAGCGTTTAAGAAATTCAAGCCACTCATTTGATGATAAATACATATCGAAGAAATTTACATGATTTGAAGGGTCACTTAAATATTCAATAAGTGAATCGTTAAATACATTATCAGATACATCACCAAAAACATAGTAACATCCACCTTCATTCATAACTAAACCAGCACTTGGACTAATCTTATTATTCACAAATATTTTTCCCTGTTGTTTATGTTCAATTACGGAATATACAAACACATTATGAATGTTTTTAGGCTGTTGTAATAAATCTAATACCATATCAAATTCATTTTCAGTTAGTTCAATCAAAGTAATCCCCTTTTTATAAATTATCATTTTTATCTATGTTAACTATTTCCGGAGCGGGGGTTTATGCCCATTTTCCTTTGGTGAAAATATTTATCCCCCGGCCTCTCTCCACTTTATTATTCCTTAATTAAAACCTATAAAAAGCTGATTACTTCTTAAAGCACCTTTTATAATCGTTTTTCATTAACAAACTTTGGCAAGCCAAACCATAGCGGTCATAAATTTCGTTCCTAACATCCAAATTAATACTGTTATCTGACTCTGGATAATTTGGATCCTCATTAGTGATAGCTAAAGTATTTGCTCCGTTCCAGCTTATAGAAAAGTGACTATTTGCGTTACTATAGTAAATTACCTTGGTCTTATGGTCTGTATTATTAGTGATTTGCACCCAAATATTAACCCCTCCTGCGGCACCTCCATACGTTCTATAGTATGTATTAGCAGTATATTCACCATTCGGGGAGTTTATAGGTCCTTCCTGAAGCGTTCCTCTAAGGTTATTAAATGTAAAAAAGTATTGTGTATATAAAAAAACAGCTAAAACCAACGTCGCTCCTATTAAGGAAGTGATTAATAGCCTTTTAGGAAACGCTCTCTTTTTTGCTAAATAAATAAACAATTTAATAACAAGAACAATGAATAGTATGACTGTTATGACGAAAATAAGGAGACTGAAAAGATTTAAGTAGATATTCATACTTCCTCCAATGAATTATCATTCTTATATAGAATAACACAAAAATACCAATTTTCTTTTAATAATATATGCGTTCCTTAACAATAAAAAAAGTAGTTCATTTTGGACTGCGTTTTAGCATTTGTACTCCAAAGCTGAACTACTTCCTACTATAAGTACTCATTAAGTGTGACTTTAAAAGTATTTTTATCAAAAAATAAACATTGTAATCTGGTTTCTTTTTGGCAAATAATTAAAATTCGGCGAAGTCTCAGTCGTGTCAGGCATCTGCACCTCTATCCATAGCATATAATTCGCGATAACGTTTGTGTTGTTTGATTAGTTCGGTATGGGTTCCTTGCATAGTGATCTTGCCGTTGTCTAGAAAGATGATTTGGTCCATTTTTTCGAGTTCGGTTAGGTGGTGGGTGATCATGATGATTGTTTTATCTTTTAATGTCCCAAACATGGTGTTAAGCAAATCCTTTTCTGTGATTGGATCAAGGCCGATTGTTGGTTCATCCAAGATAACAATCGGTGTTTTTTTCAATAAAATGCGTGCTAATGCAATTCGTTGACGCTCACCACCTGAAAAACGTTGCCCTGTTTCTTCCATTTGCGTGTCTAATCCCTTTGGAAGTGAGTGTATATACTCATCTAATTTCACTTGTTGAATCACATTCTCTAGTTCTTCTTGCGTTACATTATTATTTCCTATGCGGATATTATTTGCAACAGTTGTGGCAAATAAGTAAGGCTTCTGATTTAAGTAACCAATTCCTTGATAAATTTTGTCCCCATATTTTTCGGGTGACTGCCCAGCGATTTCAATATGTCCTGCTTGCGGTGTGACTGCGCCTAATAGTAGTTGCGATAAAGTTGATTTTCCCGAACCGCTCTTTCCTAATATCGCGATTTTTTGTCCATATGAGATTGAAAGCTGAAGATCTTTAATAGCTGCTTTCTGCTCATTTGGGTAATGGAACGTGATATTATCTACAAGGATTGCAGGAGTTTTCGCGTCAAAAGGCTGAGAGTCGCCTCTCGGTTTCTCTTGTGAAAACTGGCGAACATCATCAATGCGTTGCAGTGACTCTTGATAGGTTGGAATTTTTTCTACTGCGTCTGAAACCGGGAGCAATCCCTCCATGATTGGAAAGACCACTAGGGTAAACGCCGCAATATAGGTTGGAGCAATTTGTCCATTGCCCGCTGCGATTCCAGCCCATATTCCTACTAGTAATAAGATAATCCCTGATAAACACTGTAATTGGAATGTCCGCGCTTGTTGCCAATTCACAATCGCTTTCTCTACTTTATTTCCTTGTTTTGTTTTTTCTAAAAAACTTGTAATAAAACGATTCTTCCGTCCACTAATCATCCAGTCATGTAAACCAAAAAGGGCATCCGTTAAATTCTGATAAATATGTTTGCGATTCTTTTTCAAGCTAATTTGCTTTTTCTTTAAACTAAACAAGGATAATAAGGGATACACAACTAAAACAATACTGAGAAGAAAGGCCATTCCAATCGCAAACTTCCAGTCAAACAAAGATAAAGTTACAACTGAAAAAATAAATAAACAGATAGCGGAAGCAGTTGGAAAGATGGTCCTTATATAGACATCTTGCAAATGCTCAATATCATCAGCTAATGTCCCTAACAAATCCCCAGTTTGAAAGCGTGAGTGAATAAATAACGCTTGGGGCTCAAGCATTTTATATAAGTGTATGCGCATATCGCCTAATATTTTTAATACTGCATGATGTCCAACTAGGCGTTCCACATAACGTGTCACTGCTTTGGATATACCAAAAGTCCGGACAGCGACGATCGGAACATATAAAAGCAAGATCGTCTCAGGTCTTTCAGATGCTCGTGTAATTAAATACCCGGAGACAAAGGTTAAAAAGGAGGCTGAGAGAAGTGTTAGCACGGCTAATACTATCGTCGTAATCATTACAACTCTATATTGTTTTAAATAAGGCTTTATATAAATGTGATAAAGTTTCAACGATCATCGCCCCCTTTTTGTGCTTGTCGTAATGCTGAAAATGTTCCAGGTCGCTGCATTAAATCATGATAATGACCAGTTTCTACAAGTTTGCCATTCTCCATAACAAAAATCCAATCCATGCTTTGCATCCAATGCAATCGGTGAGTGGCAAAAAAGACTAATTTCCCTTCCATCAATGGCAGCATAGCTTTTTTCAATTCGTACTCCGTCTCAATGTCCAAATGTGCAGTCGGCTCATCTAACAACATTATTGGGCGATCTTGAAGCAAGCCTCTTGCTAAAGCGACACGTTGCTCTTCCCCCCCACTTAAAGTACGCCCACCTTGACCAATGACCTCTTCCAAACCATTCGGAAATCGGGAAACTAATGCTGTTAATCCGACTTTATCAGCCGCTTTCTTAACTTTTTCCTTAGGAGCATCAGGCGAATATAAACGAATATTCTCTGCAATCGTTCCTGCGAAAATATGTGGATGCTGCGGAATATAAGTTAATTGTTTCTGCCAATCGTCCAAAGAAAAATGCGGGAGTTTTTGCCCGTTACAACTGATTTCACCACTAGTTTTCTCTAAAAAACCCGTTAATAAGTCAATAAGCGTGGATTTTCCCGATCCAGAAGTTCCCACAATGCCAATTTTTTGTAAGCCACGTACGTCAAAATTAAGGTTTTCAAGGCGAGTCAAGCCTTCTTCAGATTCCATACTGACGTTTTTTAACGCCAAAACACTATCTTTCGTCCAAGCCGGAATAGCGATTTCAGCTTGATCATTAGCAATAGTTTTCATCGCTAAAATTTGATGAATTTTTTCTCCAGCTTCCTTGCCATCCATCGTAGCATGATAATCATTTCCCAATTCCCGGACTGGCAGAAAGTATTCAGGAGCTAATATTAGAATCAACAGAGCAGGTAAAAGTATAATATGACCGTTAATCAAGCGTAATCCTAGCTCGACAGCAATAATCGCGACGGATAAACTCGCAAAAAAGTCCAATGAAAAGGTAGACAAAAAAGCAACCCGTAATGTACGGTTTGTTGCAATTCTGTATTTATTACTAACCGTTTCAATTGATTTAGCATGTGATTTACTTTTTCCAAGATATTTAAGAGTTACTAATCCACGCAATGAATCAACAAAATGTCGAGATAGTAGTTGATAGGTTTCCCACTGGGCATCCATCTGCTTTTGCGCTGCCATCCCTAATAATATTAAGAAAATAATCATAATCGGCATCACAACAGCTAAGATAACACCTGAGGCAAGGTCTAAAGTGGTGACATAAATGAATAAAATAATCGGTACACAGACCATCGCAATTACTCTTGGAATAAACAGCCGTAAATAAGTGCGAAATTGAGGAATCCCTTCCATAACTAATGTCACGAGCTGTCCAGTACCCTCTTTCCCTACCATCCTCGGCCCCAATGCAAACAACTTTTTTAATAAAAGTTGCTGATATTCATTCGCTGTATCTTCAGCAAACTGATAGGTTAACCTTTCTTTTATCCATTGAATCAAATGACGCAAAATAAAGGCCACAATAAAAATCGCCAATAGAGGAAGGACTGCTTTCCACGCAGTCCTCTCATACATATTCACAATTGCAGCCGCTAGATAGCGGGCCTGCACAATTAAGATAATCGTTTGGATTACCGTTAACAAACCGACGATGAATATAAGACGTTTGCTTCCTTTGTAATGAAGAAGATGTTTATCCATTAGTCTTCTAAAAGCTCCTTATGAGAGACTCTCTTACGAAAAATATAGTAACTCCAAAATGTATAACCTAAAACAATCGGGATCATTGTTGCTGCCACAATTGTCATTAATTTTAAAGAGTATTGACCAGATGCTGCATTATATACCGTTAAATTATTGGCAAAATCCGTCGAGCTAATAAGCACGTTAGGAAACAGGGCGATAAAAAACGATGACATAACAAGGATCATGATCAAGCCTGTGACGGTAAAGCTATACCCTTCTTTTTTATTACGTAAAAGTGGATATAAAGATAAATACAACACGACCACTAAACCGTAGAGTGTGTAAAGAATCCAACCTTTATCAGCTAGAGCATCTGTATAGAGCCCTGTTAAAACAACGAAAAGTACCACAACGAAACCTGTCAAAAAGTAAATCTTTAATCCCATTTCCTTCGACCTTTCTCGTAATGATCCTGTTGTTTTTAAGGAAGCAAACATTAAACCGTGTAAATAAGAAAGGAGTACGAATGCAACACCGCCCACTAGGGTATAAATATTAATTATATCCGTGAAGCCAGCATACATATTCATTTCTGCATCAATGGGCAATCCTTTAATAAGGCTAGAAAACATAACACCTAATAAAAATGGAGGTAAAATGCTTCCAGCAAAAATGGCCCAGTCCCAGACTTTTATCCAATGCTCTGAATCAATTTTTTCTCTAAACTCGAAGCTAACTCCACGGGCAATTAAAGCCAATAATAATACAACAAACGGTAGATAGTAGCCGCTGAACAATGTTGCATACCAGTGCGGGAAGGCAGCGAACATTGCTCCCCCCGCTGTAATCAGCCATACTTCATTCGCATCCCAAAAGGGGCCAATGCTTTTAATTAGCATTTGTTTCTCTTGTTCATTTTTCGCAAGAAACTTTGTCCCCATACCAATTCCAAAATCAAAACCTTCCAAGAAGACAAAGCCAACAAATAAAACGGCAACAAGGATAAACCACACTTCACTTAGTTGCATGTTGAACACCTCCAAGATCAAACGGGTCTGACGCTGATACATCTTCCTTCGCTTTTGCATGCGGCCCTTGCTTGATCACACGGATAAATAGATACACCATCACAATTGCTAAACATGCATAGATGAGAGAAAAGGAGATAAGCGAAAATAAAATTTGTCCTGCACTCACATTCGGTGAGACTCCATCCATTGTCTTCATAAGACCATTTACTACCCAAGGCTGGCGACCAATCTCGGACATGATCCAACCAAAGGAATTGCCGATGAATGGTAAAAAGATAGCAGGAACCAACCATTTCAAATAACGAATGCTATGGACTAATTTTTTTCTCCATAATAAGAACAGACCTAAAGCACTAAGCAGGATTAGAATTCCACCAGTTCCAGCCATAATACGAAAACTCCAAAATGTTGTTTTGACGGGAGGTATATAAATGCCTTCTCCATGCTTTTCAATCATTTTTTCTTGTAAAGTATTCATTCCTTCTACTTTTCCAGTAAATTCACTATATGCCAAGTAGCTTAATAAATATGGTATTTCGATCCGGTGGGTACTTTCCTGGTTTTTAGTATCAATATTGGCAAACAGAGTCCAAGCTGCGGGATCACCACTATCCTCCCAAAGCCCTTCAGCCGCTGCCATTTTCATTGGTTGGGCGTGCATTAAATAGGTTGCTTGCGCGTGACCAGAAAAAGCGAGTCCTAGGCCAGCGACCAATCCAATAACAAGCGAAATAGCAATCGAACGTTTAAAAATTTCCACATCTTTTTTCTTAATCAAATACCAAGCACTGACACCAGCGATAAAAAAGGCACCTGTAGCAAAGCTTCCGAAGATTGTATGTGGAAAGGCAACCCAAAGTTTAGGATTGGTCAACACAGCTACAAAATCGGTCATTTCTGCACGACCATTTTGAATCGTATAGCCAACAGGATTATGCATGAAGGAATTGGCTGCTAAGATCCAAAAAGCGGACATAATTGTACCGATCGACACAAGCCAGATACAAGCTAAATGTAATTTTTTCGGTAGTTTATTCCAACCGAACATCCATAATCCAATAAAGGTAGATTCTAAGAAAAAAGCTAATAAAGCCTCAACAGCAAGCGGCGCTCCAAATACATCCCCGACAAATCGTGAATAACTTGACCAGTTCATTCCAAATTGAAATTCCTGGATAATCCCTGTCACCACTCCGACTGCAAAGTTAATTAGAAAAAAGATACTCCAAAACTTGGTCATCTTCAAATAAACTTCTTTTTTCTTTATCACATACAGTGTCTGCATGATCGCAATAATAAATACTAGACCAATGGACAATGGGACAAAGATAAAATGAAACAATGTCGTTGAAGCAAATTGAATCCTCGCAAGAATAACCTCTTCCATTCCATTTTCCTCCTTAAGTGAAAAAGTGAACAAACTTTGACAAAAGTAATTCATTTTGTGTGCTTGTGCACTTTTAATTCGTGAAATTATGAACAAACTTTGACAAAAAATTTTTGCAAAGACATGAGTGAAAATTTTCCTCTGTAATGTCTATCGCAAATCTAGGCGGATAGTAAATCATCCCCCTTTATCTTTCAGCCAAGGTCCAATGATTTTCCTTTTTCTCCACATAGTGAATAACTGAGCATTCTATATTTCTATCATACTACAGATTCTCAAAATAGGAATAAGGTTATGTTACAAATTCGGTACCAATATAAGTCCATTTATTGAACAGAGAATAAGCGAGCAATTTTACTAGCTTATGAGGTTTTATTGTAAAAAGATTTATGGAATTTGTCAATCAAGCTAGTTTTTTATTGACGTTTTTTTGAGCATTATTAGAGGTATAAATAACGTATAAACTTTAAAACAAGGGTGGTTATGATGATGAAAAAGGCTATACAAGTCGCTATTTTTCTAGGCGCTATTTTTCTTATTGGAGGTTGTGCAACTAAGGATCACTCTTCACAAGAAACTCCAGCAGAAAACAATACTGAAACTAATGATGCACAACAAAGTGAGGACCAAGACGACGCTAAACAAGATCCCCAACCTAATGAAGAGGAGAATTCCTCACAACCAGAGCAACAAGACGAGAAAGACCTTACACAGGAAGAGATAATGGAAGGAATAAAAGAGCAAATTGATACAGACCTGACGATTGTTCTTCCAGACAGCATCCCTTTAGATAAAGGAGAGCATTTGACAGCTGCTACCACCTCATCAGAGGATCAATATACGGTTATCTTTTTTGCTAGTCAAACTTCGATTCCCATTAATAATGATCAATTAAAAGATGGTGATGCTAGGCAGATTGCACGATTAACCGTACAACAATACGATACTCAGGAACAGGCAAACGAAGAAATAGCTTATGAAGATTTTGAACAAAACGGCGGTAATGAAGTGGATCTTGGTCATGACATCACTGGGTATCAAGATGCAGGAGCAGGCAGCCTCTGGACAGGCTGGAATGAAGGCCGTTGGGCATTGGCGGCACATACGCAAACAGATCAAGCAGAGTCTGGTGAAAAACTGGCCCGCAATGCCGTCACTTTTCTAGAAGATCATTCATTACCGATCCCAGAAGAACACGGTTTTGTTCATTTAGATGCAACAGGGGATGATCAGCAGATTCTCTGGCAAAAAGAAAATGTCGTTTATCAATTAGATCAAATCGCTGATCCGATCATCGGTTTAAAGATCGCGACATTATTTGAATGATGGATTACTCTTGAAAATTGTGATTAGAAAAAAAGTGGTATTCAATTTAATGGGGATTTTCTTCCATCCCCACCTTCGCTTCTCCGTTTTCCAAGGTCCTGAAGTGAGGGATTACTGCACGGTAATGCGGGATCAAATAGTGGATTTTTTGCTCAATCATCACTTTCCCTTCTCGTTTTAAGGCATCTGCTCATGCATTCTACAATGTATGCTCATATTGTAGAGTATGGGGGTGATTGATTGTCTAGGAAAAGAAATCAGCTTGGTTGCATTTTTCCTGGTTATAGATGGTGTGGACCAGGATGTAGCGGGCCTGGTTCACCTATTAATGATGTGGATGCCTGTTGTATGAGACATGATCGCTGCTTGAATAGGGGGATTCATCCTTGTATATGTGATGAACAATTCATGCATTGCCTTCGTCCGAAAATGGATCGCAGAAGTCGAGATGGCCAACATGCGAGACTGATGTATAGAGCGATACAATTGAAAACAACTTTTCAATGTCAACGATTCAGAAGGGATTGGTGAAAGCCGCTTAATCAGCTCCTTCCGAATCTCTTTTTTTACAGAGGATGTTCTAAGCACTCAGTAAAAATGACACTGCGAATTAAAGAATCTTCCGTTCAAATCCCCACATCCTGTGGACAACATAAAAGTCAGCACAAACATGCGAGTCCGCCTCGAACTTTCGACGTATAAGCTGATAGAACGTCAGTGCAGTCGCCGACTTAATCCTTTTGAATACGAACTAATCATTTTCCTAGCGTGATGAAGGCTTGAGTGAAAGGAAACTAGCATTCTCCTTAAACTTATAGGATAATATTAGAATAATCAGGACTTTTAAGGAGGACTTACATTGAAAAATCATCCTATATCATTACCAATTGCTTATATGATCGAAACACTAAGAAACCAAGGGATATCTGATGCCGAGATACTAAATCAAATCAAACGAAAGGATATTACCCCTTGGAGCCATGTAAATGAACGCTTTGATTTTGATGAACTTATAAAGCTCGCAGATCAAGATCAAGATGCCTTTACCTCCATCATTGAAGATGGTTACCAAATTAAATTTATCACGATCAGAGGCCTGCAAACACTGCTAAAACTTAAATTCCAACTAATCGAAGGCCGCGATTATCAGCTTACTGGCAAAGGGATCAAAGAACTACATATCAAAAAGGACGCCTGGCTTCAACTCAAATCATTACTATCGAAAAATTGTCTAGTCCAAGAAGAACCTCTTGAAGAGAACAGTTCCTATAGAAATGTAAAAATTGAATTAGGGGTCTGACCCTCACTGCGTTAATACTTTATCACAATGGGGGTCAGGCCCCTTATACTAGATGGCAAGCTACAAAATGCTGGTCTTCAATTTCGCGAAATTCGGGTACTTGCGCTCGGCAAATATCCTTTGCTAAGGGACAGCGTGTGTGAAATTTGCATCCTTTTGGGGGATTGGCTGGATTGGGGATGTCCCCTTTCAGGATGATTCGTTCGCGTTTCAATGTTGGATCGGGAATGGGGACCGCTGAGAGTAAAGCCTTTGTATAAGGATGAAGCGGGTTCCCATATAGTTGATCCCGACTCGCCAGTTCCATCATAGAGCCAAGATAGAGAACGCCTATTTTTGAACATAGATGCTCGACAACACTTAAATCATGCGAAATAAATAAGAAAGTAATGTCTTTCTCTTTTTGCAATTTCTGAAATAAATTAATGATTTGCGCCTGGATGGAAACATCTAGAGCTGACACTGGCTCATCAGCGACAATAAAATCCGGTTCTAAAATGATTGCTCTTGCGATGCCAATCCGTTGTCGTTGTCCCCCACTGAATTCATGGGGAAATCGTTCATAGTGATACGGAGCAAGACCACAAATATCTAAGACCTCTAACACTTTTCCTCTTACTTCTGTCTTGCTACATAAACCATGATCCAGCAATGCTTCCCCAATCGCATCACCAATTCGAATCCTAGGATTTAACGAACTAAATGGGTCCTGAAAGATAAATTGCAATTTTGGTCGTAAATTCCGCATGTCTTCCTTAGCTAGCTGATGAAGGCTTTGCCCATTATATTTTACTTCTCCTGATGTAATCGAATGTAGCCGGAGGATGCTTCGGCCAATTGTACTTTTTCCACTCCCCGATTCTCCAACGAGGCCAAACGTTTCGCCTTTTTCAATGGTAAAGCTCACGCCATCAACTGCCTTGACTACTTCTTTATTGCGTTTAAAAATCGAAGAGGTTTCACCAAAATATTTTTTCAGATGATCGACTTCAATTAACGGTTCTGCCGCTGCTGTCATACGCTCACCTCTTCTTCATATAACCAACAAGCTACTTGATGATCATCCTTAATCGACTTCATACTAGGGCTCTTCTCAACACAAATCTTCATACAGTGTTCGCACCGATCACTGAAATAACAAGATGGCTGCAAATCAATCAAGTTTGGCACCTGTCCAGGAATCGTATAAAGCGTCTCTTTACGTTGATTGATAACAGGCTTAGCTGCAAGCAGCCCTTTTGTATACGGGTGTTTTGGGTTCTTAAATAATTCTGTGACAGGCGCATGTTCAATAACCTTTCCTGCGTACATGACGATCACATAATCAGCAACTTCCGCTACAACGCCAAGATCATGAGTAATCAATAGCATCGACATTTGTCGCTCATCCTTTAACTTTCGCAACAATTCTAAAATTTGTGCTTGAATTGTTACATCAAGGGCTGTCGTTGGTTCATCTGCAATTAATAATCGCGGATCACAGCATAGAGCGATCGCAATCATAATCCTTTGTAACATTCCACCACTCAACTGATGGGGATAAGAGGAAAAGATCTCTCGACTTCTGCCAATTCCGACCAATTCAATTAATTCTATCGCTTTTTGTTTTGCTTGCTTCTTGGAAATGACCGTATGTTCCATCAAAGGCTCAATTATTTGTTCGCCAATCGTTAAAACAGGATTAAGCGAACTCATCGGTTCTTGAAAGATCATAGCAAAGTCATTCCCACGCATCCTTCGCAAATCGCCTTTTTTCATTTTCAACAAATCTTTTCCTTCGAAACTGATTTCTCCTTCACATTTAGCTCCTGATGAATGATCGATTAATCCCATAATAGACATGGCTGTAGCACTTTTACCACATCCCGATTCTCCGACCAGACATACGGTTTGCCCTTGCTTTATTTCAAAACTTACATCATTCACTGCATTCACATTCCCAGCTTCTGTTTGAAATTGGGTAAGCAAGTGATTTACTTGCAGGATAGACCCTTCTGTCATGTCTATTACCTCCTCTTCATGTTTGGATCGATTGCATCGCGCAAGCCATCACCGAGTAAATTAATACTAATCACTGTTAGGAAGATTGCCACACCAGGTGGAATCCATAGCCAAGGGCGTTTTTGAAAATCAATCAGTGAGTTCGCTGCATTGATCATATTGCCCCAAGAAGCTGTTGGTGGAACGACCCCTAGTCCAAAGAAACTTAGGACAGATTCACTTAAGATCGCACTCCCAACACTCAATGTCCCTGCCACAATTAATAAAGGAACGGTATTTGGTAATAAATGATTCAACAGCTTTCTTCGATCCCGCAGTCCTAATGCATCTGTTGCTTGAATAAATTCACGTTCTCGTAAACTAAGAATTTGGCTTCGTACTAATCTCGCAAGTCCGGGCCAGCCGACTAGACTTAGCATTAACATAACGATATAGAGCCGTTGCTCAGCTGGTACTTTCCACTCTGACATCACAGCCGCCATTATAAATAATAATGGTAAGCCAGGTAATGTCATCAATATGTCTGCGGTTCTCATCACAATTTGATCGATGATCCCTTTATAATAGCCCGCTAATACACCTAATATAGCTCCGATTGTTAAAGACATGACCATCGCGCCTAGCCCTACTGTCAAAGAAATTCTCCCAGCTAGCATCAATCTTGTTAAGACATCCCTTCCTAACTTATCTGTCCCTAGCCAATGAGCAGTACTGGGAGGTTGATTGATATTCGTTGGATCCACCCCAGAAACTCCATAGGGAGAAAAGAAAGGACCTAAAAAGGAAAACAAAAAAACAAAAATAAGAAACCCTAATCCTGAGAGGGCAATTTTCTTTTTTAACAAACGACGAAACACCTGTCTCCAAAGAGAAGATTTTTGTTGTTTCGTATGTATCTTTGGATCCATCGTCGTTACTGAAGGACTTTCCATATGTTTCAACTCCTTATAATTCACAGGAAAAGGAATCCACTTTTTTCCAATAAAAAATTATTTTAAACGAACTCGGGGATCTGCTACTCCATATAATAAATCTGCTACTAGATTGCTGATAACAGTCAAAAGGGCGATAAACATCGTAAAGCCCATTAATAATGGATAATCTCGAACCGTAAAAGCCTGCATGTAAATGGCTCCAATCCCTGGCCAATTAAAGATTTGCTCTGTAATAATCGCACCACTGAACAAGGCTGGTAACTCGAAAGCAAATAAAGTAATTGCTGGCAAGAGAGCATTTCTTAATGCATGTTTATAGACAACCGTTTTTTCCTTCAGTCCCTTTGCCCTTGCTGTACGGACAAAATCCTGACGAATCACTTCAAGCATATTGGTTCGGAAATAACGGGCCAAGCCTCCAATCCCTAACATCGTTAAAACTAACACAGGTAAAATCATATGCTGGCCTACATCTTTGATATATGCCCAGCCAGTATAATTACTTCCAGTAGTGATCATACCCCCAGCTGGAAACCAGCCAAGATCAACGGCAAGAAATTTAATTAAAATTAAGCCAAGAAAAAAGGAAGGGGTAGCCATACCCGCAAACACTAACACGGTTGCCAATGAATCAAATAAAGAATATTGACGAGTCGCAGAAACAACGCCGACGACCAAAGCAACCCCCCATGTTAGAATCAATGAAGCTAACGCAACAAAAAAAGAACTCCATAAATAGTTTCCTAGCACTTCGACAACTGGACGTTGGAATTGTAATGAATAGCCAAGATCCCCTTGCAGAAGATTTCCCATCCAGATAAAATATCGCTTCAACATTGGCTGATCAAAACCATAAAGTGCGTATAGCTCCGCCTTCCGTTCAGCCGTTAAATTTGGATCGGCATCAATAAAGTTACCAGGAACTAATGAATACAAAAAGAAAATCAGCAATGAAGCTCCAAGCAAAGTTGGAATTAAATACAACACTCTTTTTAAAACATATTCTTTCAAGCTTAGTTGCCTCCCATCTATCCAAAAGGATGATGACTATTTCCAATAATTTTCTTATCTAATTGGGCGTACCCGCACATTGTGCAGATACGCCTGAATGAAAACGATGATGCATATTTAATAGATTTATAGGATTATTGTTGTACATCTACCACTTCTAGATTTTTCAAGCTAGGAGCAATCCCGCGATATCCATTCGGTTCAAAGCCCTTTACCCGTGCGTTCGTTCCACTTAACACTTTTGTATAGGACATTAGAATTACGGGAGGATCCTCATCCAATGCTTTGTATAATTCATGAAAAGCTGCTGCTCTTTCATCTTGATCATTGGTTGCGATTGTAGCATCGATCAAACCATCAATCTCCTCATTTCCATACCCTTTTATAATCGAATCTTGTGTTTTTGTGTGAAAGCTATCAATTCCATCATAAGGATCTGTCAGCATAGTCGTGGAAAAAGATGCCAAGTCATGATCGCCCTTCTCTACTCGGGAAAGCAAAGCATTAAAATCCATTTGTTCTACTTGCAGATCAATCCCGATCTCCTTATAATTTTCCTTTGCAATCGGAATAAAGGTATCCCCTAAACCGCCAGCAGAAGTAAAGTAATAGACAACGAGCTTTTCACCATCTTTTTCTCGAATTCCATTGTCTCCTTCTGTCCAACCAGCATCCTCTAACAATTGTTTCGCTTTTTCTGGATCGTAATCTGTGCTGCCAATTTCATCTGTATAAGCCCAAGAAGCTGGTGAAACCGGAATATTCGCTACTTGCGCATAGCCTTGGTAATACGTATCAATAATCGTTTGTCGATCAAGTCCGTATATGAAGGCTTGTCGCACTTTCGGATCTTTGAAAATCTCTTTCTCATGATTAAATGTGACATAACCATAGGCAGAAGAGGTATATACATTAATATCGGCAAATCCTAGAGCTTGTAAAAATTCAAAATTATCTTGGCTAGCAGCCAATCCACTATAATCCAATTCACCTGTTTGGAAAAATTGCTGAGAATCCCCTTCAGTTGTTTTATAAATGAATTGATCCACTTTTGGCTTTCCATCATAAAAATGTTCATTAGCTTCATAGCGAATTTCCTGACCTGGTAAATAGTCGACAAAACGGAATGGTCCTGCTCCAACTGGTTTTAAATGCAAGCCATTTAAGTAATCAAGATCACCTTTTTTGTAGTCTTTTCCATAGTAATCTTTCTTCAGCACTTGACCGCCAAGTAAACGCAAGGAACGAGCATTTACTTCTTCTGTCGTAATTTCAATCGTTTTATCATCCACTACTTTAATACCGGAGATACTATCGGCATCTTCGTTTTTATAATCTAATCCCCCTACAACTTTTGCTTCCGTGATATCCGTACCACCACCATAACTAGGGTCATGCAGGAGTGTTAGGGTAAATTCAACATCTTCAGCTGTTAGCGGCGTTCCATCATCAAATTTCAAATCATCTCGTAAATAAAAGGTATATGTTAATCCATCTTCGGATACATCCCATTCTTCAGCAAGTCCTGGGATCGGTTCACCTGCTTCATTGATATCCACTAATGGAGGAAACATCACCGATTGAACATTTCCATCATAACCACTTGAATTAAAATAAGGCGTAAATACTCCCCCAGGCTCTTGTAAACCTACAACTACCATATTCCCCCGATTGACAGCTAATTGAGGAGAAGCTGATGGGTCTTCTGCTGGAATTTGCATATCTTCTACAACATTCGTTGTATCCGCGGCCTTTTCAGTGTCTGCTGACTTTTTCCCATCATTTGTTGACGTTTCTCCTGAGCTACAAGCAGCTACAAGTAAGCTGAACAATATTGTTACTATTAACAAAATCCCTTTTGACTGTTTCATTTTCTTCATTCCTTTATTATTATTCAAAATTTTTCGACAAAAATTCCAAAAAACAAAAATGATTGTTAAAACAAATAATGGGCTACAATTTTCACAAAGGATCTTTCGATATTTAGTAACGCCCGCTCATCGAAATCAAACCTCGGATGATGATGGGAATAATGAGTCTGTTCGTTGTCATTTCGACTCCCTACTCTAAAATAGGTTCCCGGTCTTTCTAGTAAAAAGTAGGAGAAGTCCTCTGCACCCATGGAAGGCTGTAAAGTAATAACAGCTTCATCTGAAAATTCTTCCTTGAAAAGGGTTCTCGCAAGCTCTGTTTCTTGCTCATGATTATATAGAGCAGGATATCCTAGTAAATAGTCAATCGAATAATTTGCCTGAAAGGCAGACGTAATTCCCTTTACAATCGAATCAATATCCTCTTTGACTTGCATCCTCACCTGTTCATCAAAAGTACGAACAGTTCCTTCGATTTTGGCATTTTCTGCAATGACATTAAATGCATTTCCAGCTTGGAACACGCCCACTGTCACAACAGCAGATTGTAATGGATTTACTTGTCGACTAACGATTTTTTGTAAAGCATTTATAACCTCACTGCCAATCACAATGGAATCAATCGTTTCATGAGGTCTTGCCCCATGCCCGCCTTTTCCTTTAATCGTAATTTCAAATTTATCGACTGCAGCTGAAGTAAAACCTTCTCCCACCGCAACTTGCCCTAATGGAATATCAGATGCTAAATGGGCACCGAATACATAATCCACGCCATCTAATACATTATCCTCAATCATGAATTTCGCCCCACCAGGTGGCAGTTCCTCTGCAGGTTGGAAAATAAAGATGATTTTACCATTAAGCTTTTCTCGAAACTGGCTTAGCACTTGCGCAGTCCCCAATAAAGCAGCTGTATGACCATCATGCCCGCATGCATGCATCACTCCAGGTTTTTGCGATTTATAAGGTACATCCTTTTCGTCTTGAATAGGTAATGCATCGAAATCAGCTCTTAAAGCAATCGTTGGTCCAGGATTATTACCTTTAAGAATGCCAATAAGTCCATTTCCGCCGATCTTTGTTTTGACCTCTAAATCAAAACTGATTAACTTTTCCTCGATAAACTTTGCTGTTTCTGTCTCCTGAAAAGATAATTCAGGATGCTGATGCATGTATCTCCTCCATTGGACGATCTCTTGATGATTTTTCTCCAACTCTCTGTGAATTAACGCTAAATCAGTTTGATTTGTCTTTTGCAATTTGAGTTCCCCTTCCTCCCAAAAACCTATTAAACTTATAGGATTTAGTAACTTTGATTTATT
Organism: Bacillus sp. J14TS2; assembly: GCF_018333015.1. NCBI lineage: Bacteria > Bacillati > Bacillota > Bacilli > Caryophanales > Bacillaceae > Bacillus > Bacillus sp. J14TS2. The sequence continues at coordinate 38,563 of NZ_BORE01000027.1, forward strand.
GTATGGCATATTCTAAAAATTTTCAACTACTTTTTTCATAAATTATGGCAAAAAAAATCATTTAATTTATCTGTTTATTCAGATAAATGACGTTAAAAAGAAGAAGTCCGGTTAAAAAACTCAGTTAACCGGACTTCTTAAATAGTTTCCCCTTTTCAGAACGAACAAGTTCTATCCATTTAAATTTTAGTGCTAGATAAGTGATGAATACTGTTAATCCCTCAGCTAGCGGGAAGACAAGCCAAATGGTATTGGAACCGAAGATTTTTGGCAAAATCAAAAGCAAGGGGATGAATAAAACAAAACTGCGGCTTAAGGTAATTCCTGTAGCAATACGTACTTTCCCAATCGATTGATAAAATTCCACAAAAACCATGTTGATTCCTAAAAACAGATACCCAGCAAAAAAATAGACAATCCCCATTTTTGTATAATCAATAATTTCGGGAATTTCAATGCCGAATAAGTCAATGATCATTCCTTTTCCGGTAAGTCCAACCATAAATATCGCTACTCCAAGACCAAATCCTGTAATGAGCGCAATTCGGATAAATTGTTTCATGCGTTGATAAAGCTTCGCACCATAATGATAACTTGTAATTGGTTGTAAAGCTGCTCCAACACCGATAAAGAGCATAATAAACACCGTATGCATATAGTTCACAACCGCATAAGCAACAATCCCGATTTCCCCGACATAATGACTAAATGTTACGTTAAAAGCAACTGTCATTACTGCTGCCGAACCTTCTACAATAAAACTTGGAAAACCAATCGAGAAAATGTTCCCCAGAATAGAAAAGTCAAGTTTCGTTCGAACAAATCCTAATTGTTTTTTCTTCGTTAAAAAATGCGTAAGTAAAACGAGAATCCCTATGATAGTACCAAGTACTGTTGCATAAGCCGCTCCTTTTACACCCCAGTGGAAAATGAAAATAAACAGATAGTTTAATCCAATATTTACAACAGATGTTACAATCAATCCCACCATCGCGAGTGTAGGGTTTCCGTCATTTCGAATAAAAATACTTAAAATATTTTCAAGGACAAAGACAAGCCCAAATAAAAGAATAACGTGAAGATAACCATCTACATACGAAATAATTGAATCATTGGCCCCGAATAAATAAGCAAGCCGTTCTTCAAACAGTAAACTGATTATAATAATCAAACCAGTTGTCGCAATCGCGAGGATAATCGAATGTGTAAATATTTCTTTTGCCCGACGTGGATTATTTTGGCCAAGGGCAATGGAATATAATGTGGCACCACCCATGCCAATCCACAGTGAAACAGATAGAATAACTGAGTATATGGGCACCGCGATATTAACGCCTGCTAACCCTTTTTCTCCAACACCGTGACTGACGAATAGACCATCGATTAAAATATTGATGGCCATCAGCATCATTCCAAATAAAGAAGGGATTAAATACTTCCTAAATAATCGCCGGGGCTCCATTGTTTGCATGATTGAATGATTGTTTTCCATAAAAATACCACCTAAAGTTAAATTCTCTCTAGACTACTCTGTTTTTTAATGTTTTTTTCCTTTCTATGCTATGATGATAAGGTATTCGGTTACCGTATAGTCAAGAGTAAAGAGGTGGAAAAATTGGAGTCTCCGAAAAAATTATTTACAACAGGAGAATTTGCAGAATTATGTGGCGTGAAAAAGCAGACTTTTTTTCATTATGATGATATCGGTCTGTTAAAACCAGAGTATAAAAACGATCTGGGTTATCGCTTTTATTCCGTTCAACAAACAGAAGTGTTTGCCGTGATTGAAATGTTAAAGGAGATCGGCATGTCTTTAGCTGAAATTAAAGACTTTTTGCATTTCAAATCGCCTAAAGAAACAATCGATTTATTAGCGGAAAAAGAAGAAGCCATGAAGAAAAAAATTGCAAAAATGCAGCGCACCCAACAAGTCATTCAAAACAAGAAAAAACAAATCGAAGAAGCATTAAGGTTAGATTTTGATCGCTTTACAATCGAAGAATCGGTAGATGAAAGCTATGTTTTAAGTAAAAATATTTTAAACTGTTCAGATAAAGAATTTACGAAATCGATTATGTCATTTATTAAATATACAAAGCGCGAAGAACTAGATATCGGTTATCCGATTGGAGGTTTAATTCGGCAGGAACAAATCCTGGCTGCTGATTATTGGAATTATTCGCATTTTTATATGCGTGTCGAACACTCAGCTATCAAAGAGCCTTTTATTAAAAAAGCGGGAAACTATGTTGTTGGCTATCATAGAGGTAGTTATCTAACAATCAAAAAAACCTACGAAAAAATAAAAACATATCTGAGTAAGAAAGGCTATCTCATTTGTGGCGATAGCTTTGAGGAGTATGTAATGGATGAGGTAAGTGTAAATGGAGAAGAAAATTATGTGACAAAAATTATGATACAGGTAGAAGAAAAGTAACTGCTACTTTTCTTCTATCCTAATTATGCCATATTCCATTCAGAGGATTGCGAGCTCCTCTGTTTTAAACTGAGCATTACGATAAAGGAGACAATATATAAGGCCGCTAAGTACACCATAGCCGTCATCATACTATAATTTTGCAAGAGATGGCCAACAAGAATAGGAGAAAAACCGCCTAATGCCCTTCCGAAGTTGAAAATCGTGTTCGTTGCTGTGCTCCGAATATGGACAGGATAATAATGGCTAATCAGTGCACCATACCCGGCAAACATTCCGTTCGAGAAGAAACCAACAATGGCACCTCCAATTAACACTCCAGCACTTCCTGTTGCAAAAGAGTATAAAAAGACAGCACTCGCGGACGCAAGCAGAAAAATCCCAAAGGAACGTTTTGCTCCTAATCGATCCATAAATTGCCCAAAAGTCAACATACCAATAATCATCCCGACAGCCGTACTAATCGTCCATAATGCCGAACTTGATACTGACAGCCCTTGTGATTGTTGTAACATCGATGGTAACCAAATCATCAATCCATTATATCCTGCGATTTGAACAGTCGCCATAATTGCCAGGGCAATGGTAGTGATCGTTGTTCTTGGTGTACGAAACAGCTCACTTAATTTTCCTTCCTTTTGCTTCAGGCTCATCTTTTCTTCCTTTTGTGCAGCCAACCATTCTGGTGATTCCTTCAGATTTTTTCGCACAATAAAGGCAAAAATAACTGGGATAACACCTACGAAGAATAATGCCCTCCATCCCCAGTAAGGGAGAATCATCGCACTTAATAGCGCCGCTAGAATGACACCTATTTGTGCTCCAGTACTAACGTAGGAAGAAACCCTGCCTTGTTTATGTTTTGGCCATGCCTCTGCTACAAGAGCCATACCAATACCGTATTCTCCACCTGCGCCAATTCCAGCAATAAAGCGAAATAAATAAATTTGTTCAATATTTGTAGCAAATCCAGTTAGGGCCGTGCCAATCGCAAATAAAAATACAGTATAAGTAAAAATTCGAACACGACCAAACTTATCGGCTAAGATACCGAAGATCACTCCACCAATTAGCATGCCTATATTGGTTATCGATGAAATGAATCCGCCCGTTGCAAGATCAATATGAAACTCTGCGACGATCATCGACATGGCAAATGAAATAAACATAATATCCATGCCCTCTAGTGTCAAACCAGCCATAGAGGCGACTACCGTTTTCCTTTGATAATTCATCTAGTTTTTCCACCCTTCAGTATTTGTTTGTGTTGCCAAAATCTTCTTGTTGGTTTGAAGGAATGGTCTTTTGTATGTTGTCTCAAACAAACATCTCCATTCTCTTTTCAAGCCTCACAGGACATTGTTTAAAAGAGATAAAGCTTGTCTCAAATAGGCAAAATAAATACCCTTCCGTCTCAGAGGACAAAAGGGCATAGGTAAACATAGACATAGAAATATCTATATACTCGTCCTTTTCGGCCTCTCGGGACCGGTTTAAAGGCTATATATTTGTTACATATAATAGCATGTTTAACCTTCTTTATCAACGGAAATTGTTTTTAAGTTTACCATTTTTTTCATAGAAGATCGTTTTTATGGAAGAATAGCTAGTTTTTTAAATAGAAGGTCTAGCCATTATGTCAGCTCGTT